>JAJFGT010000100.1 GCA_021776015.1 Alphaproteobacteria bacterium | reverse complement strand
GACAAAGCCCTCTCATTAGGAGGAAACGCGGTTATTAACATTGAAAGTTATTACAAGAAAGAGCCTTACCGAAGTGCTTCTAAATATGAATGCCACGCAGGAGGCACCATTGCGGGTGTTGCGCTTCGCGGAACTGTTATTATCAAGCGTTAATCCAAAAAACCCTATAGATATTAGGTTTCATAGGGCTTTTTTATATTTTTCCAGAGATTCTTATCTCTATTTATTCTGTGAGCCCAACGGCACTATAATTTGTGATGGATACCGCTTATAGGCTCCTGTCATCGCATCAACAACAAGACCTCCATGACCTCCCCATACAACATCGGGATCCATTTCCCCTTCTATTTGTACCACACCAGAAAGCACTGAATTTGAACATGTAATCGTTAGAGGTCCATCACCACGGTTCACTTCAACAGAGCCCGGCGCATCAACGTGATAGGTTTTTTTACTGTCCTTCAATTCACACGATGCTTGCGTAGATGGATTTGCTTGTACAAAAACCGTCTGTGTCGTTCCGTTTACAAATGTTGAACAACCTGTCATACACAGCACTACACCAGCCAACACCAATATCTCTTTTTTCATCCCACAAATCCTTTTAAAATAAATCTTCACGCCCTTAAGATACAAAAGGCTTCCTAAACAAGGGCTATTTTAGCGCATCATTTAGGATTGAACAAATGGTTTTTATACGGTAGGGTTTTAAAAAATGAGAACAAGAGGATATCATGTATAATATTTTTAGGTTTTTCCTAATGTGCACCCTTATCACAATCAGCGGGTGCGCCACGAGGCTCACATCTAATGTGGCGCCAAATGCCAACATTGAGAATTTAGGGGACATATATGTCGCACGCTTTTCCCCTGACAAACGTCACCTTAATAAAATTATAGCAGAAGAACTTCACGCCCTTGGTCACAATGCAACAGCTGGTGAAGCAGACAAACAACCCAAAAGTACAGATACATTAATCACCTATACTGACAGATGGCGGTGGGATATAACAAACTATATGATTTCTTTAGACCTCCAAATGGTTGATGCAGAAAAAGGAACACTCATAGCAGACACCCATAATTTCAGAACATCCCTTGCCCGAAAAACGCCAAGAGGCATGATCAGAGGATCCCTCTTTGATCTTTTTGACCTAGAGAATCCCGATGACATCCAACAGAAATCAGACAATAGCAACAACTAGCTTATATGGACATCTCATCGGTACCGTCAGACTAAATCGAAGATGTCTCCTAATTCCCTGTGCACATGTCCCGACCCACACAAATTTCCTACCATTCATAAAGTGAGGAATTTCTCAAATTCTTAAACTCTTGTCTACTTTCTATGTGTCTTTGATGGTTAAAATGATTAAGGAATGAGGCATGGATTGAGGTGACTTTTTGTAAGGACCTTATCAATCGATAACTTGTTCCACATCTTCTCTCGCCTTTGAAATTGTAAGTGTGAATTCTCTGCCTGATTCTTGTGATATCGTTGTGTATTTTGAAGATGCACTAATTGAGTACAGCCCCATTCTTGCTGGGGAAACATCGCCTTTCAAGGTAATGAGTACAAACAACCCTGCTATAACAAACTGTAATATCTCTTTTAAAACACTACTTGGAAAAAAGTTAGATCATAAAGAAACTAAAAAATAAAAAATTATATTGAAGGGACTCATTTTTTAAACTAGAATTGCTCTTGAAACATTTAGGATGTTTCATTTCCAGACATTATATGAATTCCAAGGGAATTTGTTAACAGCTATTTAGGATATCTGTTGTCGCTAATCCCCTTATAAATCTCGAGATTTCACTTCTCGGAAAGGAATTTATCATGTTAAAAGAAAATTCTTTTGGCCACCTTGGTCAAAACTTAATGGTCAACTACATAAATTGCAACGACCTCACATCATACAAAAATAATTCTGGTACACATTCTAAAGCTCAAATAAATCAGATAGCAGGAAGCATAAGAGCGTTTGGCTTCACTAACCCTATTTTAATTGATGGTAACAAAAATATTATTGCAGGACATGGCCGAATAGAAGGTGCAAAGCTGGTAGGCTTGAAGAAAGTTCCTACTATTATGCTTGAGCACCTAAGTGACGAACAAAAAGCAGCTTATATTATTGCCGACAATAAAATCGCTGAAAATGCTGGTTGGGACATAGAAACATTGCAAAGCGAGCTAGAATATATAACAGAGCTTGATATTGACTTTGATATGACTTTAACTGGGTTTAACATTCCTGAAATTGATATATTAATGCAAGGAAACAAAGAACAGGCACCAGAAGATGCCACACCTGAATTGCCAGAATTTCCGGTTAGCAAACCTGGAGATATTTGGATTTTAGGACCACATAAAATTTTATGCGCAGATTCAACAAAGCCAGATTCATATACCAAACTTATGGGCAGTGATAAGGCACAACTTATCTTTACTGATCCACCCTATAACGTTCCAGTTAACGGTCACATCTGTGGAAAAGGGAAAATAAAGCATGAGGAATTTAAAATGGGTTCTGGTGAAATGTCTCAATCAGAATTCATAAGTTTTTTAAGTAATACTTTTAAAAACCTGTGTTCCTATTCAGTTAACGGTTCACTTCATTATATTTGCATGGATTGGAGACATATAGGTGAATTACTAGAAGCAGGAAAACATTACCAAGACCTATTAAACCTTTGTATATGGAACAAGACAAACGGCGGTATGGGGTCGCTATACCGCTCAAAACATGAATTAGTTTTTGTTTATAAGAATGGTGTAAAGCCTCATATTAATAATATTCAACTAGGCAAACACGGGCGCTATCGCACCAATGTTTGGGATTATGCTGGCATAAACACGTTTGGCAAAACAGGTGAACTTAAGATGCATCCAACAGTCAAACCCGTTGCTATGATAGAAGATGCTATTCTTGATTGTTCAAAACGCAATGACATCGTCCTAGATGTATTTGGAGGAAGTGGTAGTACCCTTATTGCTGCAGAACGATCTGGACGTAAAGCATATCTTATGGAGTTTGATCCTAAATATATAGATGTAATTATCAAAAGGTATGAGCAGACCACTGGTAAAGTTGCCTTTCATGAAGATAACTGTCCATTTTCATGGAAAAAGGAGGTTAGACATGGACAAAGATGATTATAATATTGGGTACGGTAAACCACCTAAAAACAAACAATGG
>JAJFGT010000099.1 GCA_021776015.1 Alphaproteobacteria bacterium | reverse complement strand
CCGCCGGCACCGCCGGCCGCTGATGCCTCTGTTGAGAACAAAGCGGTTGCCGCCGAGGCGCAGTCCGCAAAAAGTGATGCGGGTCTGACGACGCCTGCTGCCGCTGCAACTGTTGAGCTGAAGCTACCTGCAAATGCCGCCATAGAAAATGGTGAGGATGAAAAATCTTTTCCAGATGAGTTGCTATACCAACGCGGTGATGTATTTATATGTCTATTTGACTTTTCATCTGTGGTGGCACGCATTGCCGTCTCAAATTTATCTCCCCATTTGGATTCCACATCTAAGGCGACAGCGTAGGGTAAGTATTCCTCGTAAAGTTCACGCGACATTTGAGGGGGATCGAACCGCTTCAGAATTTTTTCTTCAACAGCGCTCATATAAAGCTTAAGACCGGCTAAATGATCCATAACGCCTCTGCCGAGCTTTGTCGGGGCTTGCATTAACGGTCCCATTACACCAGCTAAATAAAAAGCGCATAGTCCAATAAATATGGTGATCCACGATAAAGGAGAATTATAATTTGCTGCATCGATCAAAATAGCTAAAGGGACGAGAAATAGAAAAGTTAAAACAAAAAGCGGTTTTTCTAAGTAGCGTAACAATCCTTTACTGCGCCTCATAGCAAAAGGGATTTTTGTTAATATCATCACTCCAACACAAACAGAAAAGCTAATCGGATAAAATAGAACTAAGTCTTCTTGCTTAAAAATGTTATACCGCAATGGCAAAAGACCTATGATAGCGATCATTGGTATAAGGCTCAAAAACCACCACCCTACATTAAATTTAATGTATTTGCCCTTTGCATGATTGCGGATGTCACTATGGTGTTTGGATGCAATGGATGGAAGCTCTGAATTATCTGTTCTTTTTATTTGAATGCCGTGTTTGATATTCTTGTAAACATACTTTTCATCTTCAGACATCTCATAATTCTTTGATCTCTTTTCATCCTTTTCAGGTTCAATAGTATATTTTCCGTCTTCGTGATCTGTTACAGAAATAAATCCTTTGGAAGCCAAAGAAATAATGGCAATTGTAAGTGTCTTTTTATAATCAACATGACCTTTTGAATGAATGAACGCAGCTAGGGCAGGTGAAATATCATTAGGCGGTGTATAAAAAGGAGCGCGCCATCGGCTTTTAGGGTCTTTTCCCACTTTTTTCCAAATCGAATAACTCATCCCAAATGTAAGTAGAAGAGCCAGCAGCATTAGAAAAGCGCCGTGATGCTGCTGTAACGTAGAAAAAAAGCCACTTTGCTCTAAAACATGCTGAATAGAATTTTTTGGTACAGCTGCTGCAAAGGTAATTCCTTCAAACGCTCTTAAGGGTACTTTGTTTTGTATAACCATCGTATTTTTATCTTTGGTAAAAACCCGATAGTTATCCCCTTTGTTTGTCGCGCGACCTGTATAAACCGCATAATTTTGTATAGGTACTCCATCTGGAAAATGTACACGAATATCAGCTTTTGTAATTGGAAACCGCCACTGCGTTCCTATGGCGTTCCAATATAATTCGTCATAGTCCGAATATCCGAAAACCTGACCGTGATCCACGGTATATTGTATGTCATAAATGTAATCCTGATTGACGGGAAGAAAAATATTTCCTTGGCCTGTATATAAACGCAAACGATTTTCAAAGCGTTGAAAATGAAAAGGTTCATTTTGTCCGTCACGCTTTACAGATTTTACATTGTAGTTTGTGAAAACCTTGCCGCCTAAAAAGGTTCTTCTGACCAAAGGGAAATCCCGATAAATTCCGCGTTTGATATTGATCCCTTGTGCACGAACCTTTATTTGTTCATGAATAAATAACGCACCTGACTTTTCAACGGTAATATTGACATTGTAATTTTTGATCACTTCTTGCGCTTGTAATGGCGTGCTAAAAAGCAGTATTAGTAAAAACAAAAATTTCTTTATCATTATAAAACCTGTTGTAAAAGTCCGGAGAATTCTCATAGAAATCGTAGCGTGGTCTACTGCCGAAAAAGTCTTCAACTCCTTCAGCATGCCCTAAATTAACAGGTTATCCCTTTTACACAAGCAGCAATTCCGGGGGCTGGCGGGGGTTCAGATAGATATAAGACTCACCAATGCCACATATTTTAACAAGACTTGACAAGGCACATGAAACAACTCAGATTGTTCAGTACAACACTACTACAAGCTTTATAGATCACACATATAACAAACAGGACACCGATATGATCCGTACCATTTTTATTCTTGCTACTATTTTTTGTTTTTCTTTATCTTCACCCTTTATAGGAACAACAATGGCATGTGAAGGATCAGATCATGATGGCACCTCTCTTGAGTGCATGCCAGATTCAGAAAAGACAGAGATGACAGTTGAGCTTCCTAAAATTGGAGAATTAGCTCCAAATTTCGTGGCAACAGATACAAATGGACAAGAAATTTCTCTTGAAGCCCTAAAAGGTCAATTTGTTGTTTTAGAATGGACAAATCATGAGTGTCCTTTTGTTATTAAACATTATAGCACAGGCAACATGCAGTCTCTCCAAGCCAAGGCCAAAGAGCTTGGTATTACATGGATTTCCATTGTCTCTTCTGCAAAAGGTAAGCAAGGTCATACTACACCAGAAGAAGCCAATGCAATTATGATTGAAAAGAATTCTGTTCCGACACATCGTATTCTTGATGCTGATGGAACAATCGGACATTTGTATAATGCCAAGACAACACCACATATGTTTGTCATCGATACAGCCGGTATTTTACGTTACCAAGGTGCCATTGATGATAACCCATCTCCTCGAAAATCTGCTGTTACAGAGTCTAAAAACTATGTATTAGAAGCTATGGTTGCCTTACATGAGGAACGAAGTATTGAGATCACTGAGACTCAATCT
>JAJFGT010000098.1 GCA_021776015.1 Alphaproteobacteria bacterium | reverse complement strand
TATCTTGTTACTATAACTAACACATCTCTAAGGCTCTAACATGTGGCTGAGAATCTCTTGCTAATCATATTTTTTTATTTTATCGTGTCTTTATGGATAATTTACAAATAGATCAATGGGATAATGTCGCTTCTGAGATTGATTTTACTTTGGAGCCAGATCTTTCAGTGTTCAAAGAACATGTTTCTTTTGATTCAAAGTTTTTAGATTATGGCTGTGGATATGGACGTATTACAAACAAGCTTTATAAGGCTGGCTATCACAATGTCATTGGGTACGACACATCCCCTGAAATGATTAAACGAGGACAAGAAGAGTTTCCAAATCTTGATCTTCAAACTTACGACTTCCCTACTCTCCCTTGTCCAGATAATAGTTTTGATGCGGCTATATGTTGCTCTGTTTTAACCTGTATTCCCGATCCTTATGATCAAAATAGAGCCGTGGAAGAGTTAAAAAGAGTTTTAAAGCCATCATCTCTGCTTTACATGTGTGAATTTGCAAAAAGTCCAAGCATTGAATACGATAAAGACGGACTCTTCACAACAGGATTTGATGTAAAAATGAGGCATTTTTCTCAAGATGACTTTCTTAGTTTGTTTAAGGATTTTAGCCAAAAATCTTTTAAAGAACAGCCTGCAAAATCAATATCAGGCAATCCACATTCTACCTTTCACTACTTTGGTTCCCGTGTGTAGATTCTTTGTATAGAGATGGCATTGAATTTTGAACCTGATCTGCTAGACTTTCAATGTGTCTGACTCACACCGCCCCCCTTCAAAGGGAAAGCACTTAAGTGTAGAGTTGCTTATTGTATTATATTTAACCTTTAATTGGGGTTTGAAGCAAAAGAAGGGAATGTGTAAGAACTCGCAATTGGAGGTTTTTTATGAAACTTACAGCACCCGTCTATATACTAAAATCCAAAGCTAAAGAGCTGAAGCGTTCTCAAGCTATAACCATGATCGAAGCTTTGAATCAAGTCGCTAAAGCAGAGGGCTTCAATTCTTGGAGTCTTTTACAATCTAAAGTGAAAACATTCACTCCTCAAACAAAAGAAGAGCTTTTGGAGTATCTCCATCCAGGAGATTTACTACTCATTGGTGCAAGGCCAGGTTTGGGAAAAACAACATTAACATTACAGCTTTTATTGCATGCCATTAAAGAGAAGCGACCATGTTTCTTTTTTTCTTTAGAATACGCGGAAAAAACGCTTTTTACAAAACTTGCAGAGCTTGATCAAAAATTTGAACCAAACAACTCTTTGTTAAAGCTAGATCTCTCTGATAAAATTTCATCAGATTATATAATAGATCAAACAAAGAGTACTGTTACAGAAGGTTCGCTAATAGCTGTAGATTATTTACAACTGCTCGATCAGAACCGAAATAAACCACCTCTTCAAAGGCAAATTGAAGACCTCAAATCATATGCTAAGGAAAAAAAATGTATTTTGATCTTTATCTCACAAATTGACAGAGCGTTTGACCAAAAAGAGCTGACTAAACCCAGTATCGAAGATATAAAATTACCAAACCCATTGGATCTGAGCCTTTTTAATAAATCAATATTTGTAGAAAACGGACAGATATCTACTTGAGGATAGTTTTTAAGTAAACAGGCCACCTGTTGATCAGGTGGCTTGTTTGCTTCAGTCATTCGTAAATTCTTTACTTTATGAGCTATTTAACATTCATAGATAATAGATCAACGGCTTTCACCAGTTCTGGGGAAGATGTCTCTCTCCAATCCTGGAAAGGGGTTGTCGTCCATGTGACTTCTATCAATGTACGGTCTGTATCTTCATCTGGAAAGCTACCTCTATGGACTTGAGGGATATCGAAGTTGACGATGTGACCCTCAGGATATCGTGTTATGGCTTCAGGATTAACTTGCTCTTGTAAATGGATGCCTAGTGTTTCAGCAGGCTCATCTTTATAAGGACGCACATCAAAACTTTGCTCATAAAAAAGAGTTGATATTTTATTTGACGCAACATATCGGCTATCGTTTGAGGATTTTCCTTTCATAAAATCTCTAGCATCTGCATCAATGTGAGGAATATATCCTGTTTCTCGAACAATCTTAGTATCATTTGAAACGTTCATACCTCCAGGAGTGAGTGTTTGAGTGACAACAAGATTACACCACGCCTCTTTAAAGGGAGGCCCAAAATTCATAAAATCACCGGTCGCCGTAAGTATAGACTTTTTAAATTGAATCAAATGAGATGGTACGTATAGTCCTGTATCAAATCGTCCAAGAGTAAAAGCAGCCTGAAAAGCCCCTGTTTTGTCTATATCCAAATTTTGTTCAAATAACGAGATATCAGAAATGGGAGCTATAACTCTGGGTCTATACACTTGTAGTAAGTTATCTGCTCCTACAAAGCCTGGATGCTCTATGAGATGGTCAGGTGTTTGTAATGGAATATGAGTGTAGGATTCCATCGGTAGCTTTATCATATAATGATCATAGGATCTTAAAACTGTATCAAAAAACTGTTCTTTTATCGTCATACTCATAATAGACCTCCAATCTATTGTCATATTTATTTGACACATAAACTCTGATCCCATTTCTAAATTTTTGCAAAAAAAATGGAATTTTTATTGAAAGACAGAGTCTTAAGGATGTTTGTTCTGTCCTGTCTTATAGGATCAAAAGGCTTTAAAGCTTATTATTTATAAGGGGTAGCGACT
>JAJFGT010000097.1 GCA_021776015.1 Alphaproteobacteria bacterium | reverse complement strand
CAACCATAGATTGATTGATCATCATCTCCTACACAACATATATTACCTGTACCTTGTGCCAAAAGCCTCAACCAAAGATATTGAGCGACATTTGTATCTTGGTATTCATCTACCATAATATAACGAAAACGATGATGGTACTCAGCTAAGACTTGGTTATCGGTGTCTTTAAAAATGGTTACCATATGGAGAAGTAAATCTCCGAAATCACAGGCATTAAGTGTCTTAAGGCGATTTTGGTAAAGACGGTATAAATGAAGCATTTTGCCATCAGCGACATCTCCAACTTCATTCAAAGAAACATTTTCAGGTGTTAATGCACGATCTTTCCAACGATTAATAATCGAGATGAGCATCTTAGGTGCCCATTTTTTTGTATCAATTGATTCTTGTCCCATGATTTGTTTCAGTAAACGTATTTGATCATCAGAATCTAGGATCGTGTAATTAGATTCGAGTCCTACCAAATGACAGTGCTTTCGAAGCATTCTCGCTGCAAGAGCATGAAAAGTTCCAAGCCACCATCCTTCAATAGGTTGTCCCAATGTTTCAGCAACACGATTTTTCATTTCCAAGGCAGATTTATTTGTAAACGTAACCGCTAAAATTTGAGAGGGAAAGACTTGTCCTGTACAAATAAGGTGCGCAAGACGTGTTGTCAAAACCCTTGTTTTTCCTGTTCCTGCCCCGGCTATAACAAGGACAGCACCGTCTAGAGACTCTACGGCCTCACGTTGTGGTGGGTTTAATCCTTCAAGGTAAGTATGTGTATTCTGCATATCAAATTTGTGTATGAATTTTTAGTTTATTTTTCCAAAAGTAATCAGAGCAAACCCTACCAGAATAATAATCAGAGCGGTAATAGTTTTGTTATTGATCTCAAATTCTTTAAATTTGAGATCAAATACTGCAAAAATACCTGATCCCACAACACGGACAAGGGCCATGACAACAAGAGGAAGAACACCAACGGCATAAGTATAACAAATAAGGGCGCCTGCCATAATACAAGATATAATCAATAAATCTTTAACCTTAAACTTTCCTGACTGATACGTTTGAACAACAGCAGCTCCTCCAAAAAGAATATAAAATACAGCCGTTAATGTTGTTGACCATGCGGTATGAAATATAATCTGATTATTAATGGCCTCTAATCCTGCTTTATACAGGGCAAGCTCAGCAATACTCATGGCTCCCAAAATCATATTCAATACAAAGATTGAAAGTAAACTAATTGACGCTACACTTATTTTTTCATGAGGACGCTGGACTTGTAAGACAAGAGCTCCTATGAGAAGAAATACACATCCCCACAATATAAAAGGAGAAAGAACCGTTTGAAACAAAACGATATCAACAGCCAAAGCCAAAATAGTTGAGAAAACAATACGAAAACTATCGCTTGCTGTAAGGCTTTGATATTTAAGTAAAAAGATAGGTATAAACTGTGAAAAACACACAATACCTAGCCAAGATAAGCTATAAAAGAGGTACGTGCTATTCAAGTTTAGAGAATCTTTAAAGAAAAGATAAAATGTTACAGCAACCCAAGGAAGTGTTGCAACGGCAGAAAAACCCAAAATAGCTTGTGTTGATATCCCTTGGTCTCTAAAAAATTTCCAATAGATAGAAAGAAAAGTGAAACCAATACGACTTAAAATCGCTGTTAAAATTGCAATCATATCATTTTGATTTTAGATTATTTATCAGACAGAAATACAATATTAAAGCAATTTTGATTCATAACGATTTGATCTCCCGTAACATTATGCTTGATCTTGTTATCTATAATAGAAACATCCTTCTTTGAAATACGAGGATCAAAAATAATAAAGTGCACAAACTCATAATTCCATGGCAAAATATCAAGCATATTTTGATCTGTAAGGCTAATCTTTGAATGATCACAACTCATTTGTATAGAATCAAGCCCAAAGTTCGGTTCCACATAGATTAATGTTAATTCAGGACCAGACTTAATTTTATCATTCCCTGCTCCTCCATCAATAATAGCATTCCCTCTTGCATCGATCGTATCATTTCCAGGCCCCGACATATAGAATCGAACATCGGTTCGCGTTGGCTGATCACAAGCCAACATATTATCGCCTGTATCCCCAAGAATAAAACCGCTTGTTGGATCAGAACATCTAACTTCTGAAATAACAGCCTCTCCTAAAGTTTCAGAAACCTGTTCAATCATAGGGGACACAGGTATTAATGGCTTATAACTCTGTACAGAGGAAAGATTAGAGCTAGAGAAATTGGATGTTGGGTAGAAAACAGGGAGCACCCCTTTTTTAATAGAGGTCGTTAAAGTCGAAGAAATTGTCGTAACTTGTACAGGAGGATTGACCCAGTTTTTATCATATTTTGAAATTCCTCCCTTTAGAAGTACAATGATCTCGTCTTTTATCTTTTCATTTTGATTAGACAAAGCTCCCTGATCATCATTATCCGCATCTAAGGTATTACCCAATGTTTTTAAACTCAAACTATAGTGTTGAGGAATATCTGGTTCAAAAGTTAGAACAGAAAAACCTATATATCCAGCACCAGCCAATAAAATCAAAATTGTAAGCAAAACCAAGTTTCGCATATCATATCCTTTTACTACTTACTTATAGTTAAACTTTCTTTTTACGCCTCTGAAACCACGACCTGATCTCGACCGTTATGTTTTGCCTGATATAAGGCCTTATCAGCATACGCTATTAATTGATCTAAATCTTCATTAATTTTATATTGAGCAACACCCACAGAGAGCTTTATCTGACCCAAAACTTTGCCCGTCCCTCTATTGATTATATCCTTTGATGAGACATGTTGCCTAAGATGCTCAGCCACAGTTGTCGCAGCATTTTTCGGTGTATTGGGAAGAATGACACAAAACTCTTCACCACCATAGCGCGCCACAATATCACTTCCCTTAACACCTTTTTTAAGAGTTTCCGCGACAAGCTTTAGAACTTGGTCTCCAACCTGATGGCCATAGGTATCATTAAATAATTTAAAATAATCAATATCAATCATTAAAAGTGAAAATATTTCATTACTCTCACAAGCTTCAGCTGCCGTTGCAAATAAAGATTCATCGAAAGATTTTCGATTTAATAATCCCGTTAAACTATCAGTTGCGGCCTCTTTCTTTATATTTTCAAGATCCTGTTGAAGAAGAACCATTTTATTTTTTGATTTATCTAATTCTTGAGCAAGAAGCGTATTATCTTTTAATATTTCATGAGTGTTCACGACAACCGTATCAAGAATGTCCTCTAGATCCTTAGAACCGTGATCTTTTTGAATAGTACGTGTTATCTCTGAAATATTTTCCCCTCTTTGCTTGTTTAGAGTATTCACACCTTCAATATGTGTAGATAATCCTAAGACCGTATCATAAAACTGAGTTCCAGCTTTCTTTATAGTGTTGTCTTTTCTACGATTATCAACAAACTCCCTATATATATTCTCAATAGCTTCATCGGAAATTTTCTTTTTGTTTTCTTTTAACATGTCTATGGCATGCGCAATATCAGGGCTTTTCCCTTCAAAATATGCATACCAAACATGGAAATTCTCAGGTGTTGGGCATAATTTCTCTTTTTGAATCTTATCCCAAGCTTCTGATCCTACTTTTTTAATATACTCTGTCTTTTTTTTCATAATCTAAGAACCTTTTTACCCTACAAAATATCCCATTTTGATCTTACATCGAAAGTATCAGGATGGAAATTATTTAAAGCCTCTAAAACCTCATGAGGAGATTCCACAACCTGAAAAATTGTCTTATGAGCCTCCAACATAAAATGCTCGTCTGCCATTTTATTAATCATTTCTAAGAAAGGATCCCAATAATGATTAATATTTAAAAGAATGATTGGTTTTTGATGAAGCCCTAATTGACGCCATGTTGCAACTTCTACAAGCTCTTCAAGAGTTCCCAGAGATCCTGGCAAAACAACGAAAGCCTCTGATCTTTCAACCATCATAGCTTTACGTTCATGCATTGTATCCACAAGATAAGATTCGGTTAAACCCGTATGTTCTGCCTCTAAGTTTTGAAGATATTTTGTAATAACTCCCACAACTTTTCCACCAGCTTCTAGGGCTGAACTTGCAATCAACCCCATAAGTCCAGACTTTGCGCCTCCATAGACTACTGTTTTTCCTGCCTTTGCTAAAATTGTCCCTAACTCAATCGTCGCCTTTTTATAGATAGGATCAACTTTGCTGCTAGAACTACAATACACACATAATGATTTAATATTATGACTCATTAAGACTGACGAACCCTCTCTTTTGTATTCTCTTATTTTACTGTGGTTTTTTATTTTCTTATCAAATTCTACCTAAAGAAGTCTCAACAAGCTATAGTATTATTGCAATAATAACCC
>JAJFGT010000096.1 GCA_021776015.1 Alphaproteobacteria bacterium | reverse complement strand
GACAACGAGCATAAGGAATTTGAAGATCAGGTAGAATTAGATGATACTAATTCTGAAGAAGTTGTGCTTGAGAAGGATACCTCTGGGCTAAGTACGCGTCTGTTAGGAACAATTGTTAAATATGTAAGCCCTCCTATTGATGATGATGACCGTGAAATATTTATGATGCAAGCCATTAAAATGAATGCTTACACGAGTATTGAGCACTGGTTTATACATTATATGTCTGTAAAGGGGATATACATAAGGGGGTTAAAGGTTTTTTCTGCGGATTTGATCCATGCAAAATATAGTGTTTTCTTAGAAGGGCGTTCATATACTGTTCGTGCTGTTGTTCAAAGAAATGGTGATCGTATTATTTTGTCAGAATATTTTCTTCCTATCCAGATGGAGGAGGAACATGGGGACAACCAATTATGGACAATGACTCTTCTTAGGCTTTCTAATCCAGATGAAGGTTCGTATCAGCTTACAAACATCTATGAATATTCTAATATAGCAGGTCATAGTTACCCTAAGACTTTGCAATATATTATAGATGATTATGATACGACTCGGGATATGTCTACAACATTTGGACATGTCATAGATTTAAAGAAAAGAGGGGCAGACGAGGCGTATGTGGATAAGAAAAAAGGATATATTCAAACTATATTGGTTTCAAAGACTCTTTTGCCTGACGTTAATACAAGAATAGATAAAATGATTAAAGAAAAACGGAGAAAAGGCCTTAATGTAGAAAAAGTAAATGTTATAGAAAGATCTGGAGGGAAAAAAGATGGGACTGTCGCTTTTTCACCTATTAAGATCTATAGATCTGTTGAAGGTGTAGGGGATGAAATGTGGGTTTCATATAACGAAACAAGCTCAAGTTATTTCATAGTCTTTATGATTATTCCTGATCAGAGATTTGATTATATGGAGTGGGCAAAAAGTGTTGGTACTTTTAACCTTATGCTGGAGACCTTTACTCTTCAATAGAGAGTATATAAATCTACTCTATCATTATATTTATTTGTAAAATGAAAACATGTTTATAAAAAAACTTTCTTCCGAAACATCAGGAAAATTTATCACTCACTGGCAAATTGCAGAAGATGGAATGTGGGAAAATGCAAAGCATATTCCTGTGTCTCCAAATCCTGTTGAGATAAAAGACTTAATGGATTGGGTTTTAAATGCGCCATCTGATTTAGCTTTGGAAGCTTTTTTTAGCGATAAACATGAAAATTTTTTCTTTTATGGTCTCCGTATTAAAGCTATGCCGAAGAAAGAACAGCAACTGTTTCTTATCTCTGTTCTGAATAGAGTCTCTAAAGAGTCTTCACTTGATGATTTGATCATGATTATAGAGAAAAATTTAAAAGGGATGCCTATTTTGAAATCTTCACCTGATTTAATGGAATTGGGGGCAGAAGGCTTTTGGAAATCATATGGTTCTTATGTTGTTTGGACAAAAGAGCAAAAGAGTAAAGCTGAGATTAAAGATATAGAATGTGATGCTCCTCAATTACTAAAGCCTTTTGAACGTTCTATGATTATGGAGTTTGCATGGCATCACCCAATTCCTATGTGGATTGGATGCCCTATTTCAAAGAAGAAGGGTCAATTATATGAATTTTCTCTTGATAGGTATAACAAGCTTTTAAATTTTGTATCTCTGTAATAGATCAGATTGTGTAATGGAACTCTCTGTTATCTTAGTTTTCCCTGCTTTGTTAAGATCGTGGCGTTTTGCATTCGCATAGTATGCTGATAATAGACGGACACTAAGGATATCCCTATTGGGGACTGAGATACTGTCTAATCCTATTGATAAAGCGAGATCTGGAGCGATTTCATCTGTTCCCATATGTTGACCGCAGGCTGATAGATGAATATTGGGATTGGCTGTTCGTGAAGCATTGGCGATGTATTGCATTGTGTCTTGAAGAATGGGAGGCATTTTTTTGAAAGGAGAGTCTCCTTTGACCTTATTCTCAATCATCCATTCTGTAATGCCTTCATAGTCAACTCTATGAATACCGCCCATGAGATCTGACATGAGATCATTTGTTCCAATACTCGCAAAATGAAAATGAGGTGCTAAGGACTCAATATTCTTAACAGACTCAACGGTTTCAATCATTCCACCAAATTCAAAAGGGATTTGATCTGCTAACGGACTGATCATATTTTTTACCCTAAGGGCTTCATCTACAGTACGAAGATGTGGAACCATAATACGAATGTTGGGGGTATAACTAGATCGTTGTATGGATTCAAAAAGAGCCTTAATCTGCATTTCATAAAGCCCCTGTGTTTGTAAGGCAAATTGTACTCCACGGCCTTGAGTTTCTCCTACACGGTCTATAATAGTCTTCTGTTGATGGGGTGGACAAAATTCTTCTAATGGGGCATCTAATAATCTGAATGTCAGAGGGAAGGGAGGCTCTATTTTCTTAGCAGCGCATAGGAGGGCATCTATATCTTTTGAATGCAAAACCTGCAAAGCATTTAAGGCATGCTGTCTCTCTTCATTATTATCTGTGGTCATGATTTTTTGAAGAAGCTCTAGGTGATCAGGTTCATAAAACATATGTTCACTTCGAATAAGACCTATCCCCTCTGATTTTTGAAGACAAGCTTCGCCTATTTGTTCTGCGGTATCTGCATTAGAGACTATTGTGAGAGAAGAATATTTTTTTCGTAAACTATCAGCAGCAGAGCTTAATCTTGAGAAGTGATGAGGGGGATAATGAGTGAATGATTTTTGATAAGGAATTTCGATAGGAAAAAATTGTCCAATAATTTCTTCTTCCGATGAAGATTCGTGCATGGAAGATGTGGCAACAATGTCATAGTCAATAGAGACTGTATCTCCTACAGATACGAAGATATTTCTAAGAGCCCATTCCTCTTTATCATCATCCCAGTATTTATTACAGTATATGAGGGTTTTTCCCTCCAATATCAATTTTTTTTCTCTTTGATTGTCTTCTCGGTCCATTGTTAAAATACCGCTTATACCAGCATTATCTAATATGAGTTTTAAATGTGGTGGATCCTCTCCTAGTAAAATGACTCCCTCTACATGAGATAATAATGAAATATATTTGGGATCGTATTTTTCAATACACAAAATAATGGGTGTTTGTAAATCTTGAGATTTTAAAGTTTCAATATCCTCTTTATCAAAAGCTAAACGTCCGACAACAGCATCCCCAACAGCATTCTTAAAATCAATTCCTGCGGCATATTCCCATCCCTTCAGATAAGAGAGTCTTTTTCGTCCTCTTAAGCTACTGATTTGATCCGTTCTACATCGATCAAAAATATTTTCTGAGGAGTTTTTGGGGCCGATAAGATTTTGTATGTCTTCTAAGTCTAGTGATGCCTTTGGATTATAATAAAAATGTTGTTCTGAGGCTGAAGTGGCAAAATTTGTTCCCCAATGCTGATTGCAATATTTTCGAAGTTTTGTGGAGAAAAAATGATGATTTTCAAAGCATTTTGCAGAGGTTAATCCTAAAATAAAATCATAGAATTTTCCTTCACGAGCCATTGCTTGAAACTCTTGAAATTGTAATGAATCTGGCGTTCCCCATTTAAAATCAAGAGGGATATCAACATCACCTTTAGAGTGAATAAACATTTGAGGAGGGAGATAATTAGGGTTTATATTTTCGATATGTTGCATAAGAGTTGTCAGGACAGATACTCCATGCTCTCCCATTCCTTTTCGATTGTCATCACAAGAGATAAGATCCAATCCATATCCTTGAGAGATCCAATCATCTATTATTTTGAGGGCCTTTTTGCTATTTGTAGCATAACCAACTTCGACAGGGATTTCAGAATTTTTAAAGAAAAAAGAGGGAGACATATATCTCCCTAAATCATCATCTACGATGAGCATTCTTTTAATATTTTTAGGGTCGGGTGGAGCTATCTCTTCTCCTAGAAAGGCAGATAAAAATGCTTGGAATTCTGCTGAGTGAGGATGATAAGTCGCAACATATTGAGGGGACTCTGATGAGCTGTTCATAATGGGTTCATCATCTATTCGAAGAGCAATAACGTAGTTATGAGGACTCGAAAGATCTTTTTTATCTACGACAGGAAAAAAACTTTGATCAAAATCAGATTCTCTCAGTAATGCTTCCGCGCGGATAGGATGAGAAGAGACAATGCGAATTCTATAGCCCTGTTGACGAAACCATTGCAACGCCTTCATTAGAGGGATATTCAATGAGCTACTTGTAAAGTCAGCGAGAAGTGTTCCAAAGACATCACAATCGACGCATAAGTCGACAGTGTCATGCTTAGAAATTTGATGATTTAAATCACTGTAGAAAGATCTAGCGTCTTTTGGCATTCCCATACCTTGATCATACACGTTAAAAAATTATGTATAGATATTTATTTTTGATATGGCAATGGTTTTGATTAAATCTTGCGTAAATGATTTAGATTGTCCAAGATTGTCCAAGATTTCATAGGCAGAGGCTCAACACATAGATTTTTTAGGCAAAATTAAGATGAACTTATTTGTAATTTATATTGGTGGCGTAACTCATAATTCAAATATAGAAGTCCATGATCTTCGTTTTGTCGTGGAGGATACTATTGAAGATTGCTATGATGAATTACGTCGGCAATGGTGGGGGACACCTGAAAGTCTCCATATTGATTGCTGGGGAATCTTAAATTATGCCGATGGGTACGATATTGCCCTCAAAGCTGATTCTGACCAAAGCTCTAAAAAATTATATTTTCTAAATCTTGGCGGGTATGATCCCACACAATTTACCGAAATTCATCACAATGTATTTATTGTTGAGGAAACAGAAAGTAAAGCGCGTGCAAAGGCATTACAAGGGGTTGAAAACTGGAAATCACCTCATAGAGATGTTCAAATAGAGGTTGAAACGGCTATTTGTCTTCATGAAGTTGTACAGAAAAACAATCTTTCTATTCATCTTGTGAAAACAGATAAAGAAAAACCTTTTGATTTTATTTGTCGATACATACCCATATAAAAAGGTGAAAGCGTAAATTATAGTATTCTTTGCCAGAGTTTTTGCCCATTATTTTTAATGGATTGTCCAAGATTTTTATATCCACCTTCAATATCGGCTTGAATTTTAATGTAAGCACTAGAAAAGAAACCATTCGCTAGGGCGGGCAATACAGCACCTCCCAAAATTCCAGCTCCTGCCGTTGCTCCGACACCTCCTGCTAACCACAGAAATGGTTTTGATTTATCATGTTCTCCTGTAACAGCATTACGAACGGCCAAGCCACCCCCAATAGCTGTAGGAATATAAGTTAACATGGATAATGGAACAGTCTTGTCTATAAAAGGGAGGGCAACTGTTGCGTCTCCTGCTGCCATATGTGCGGCCAGGCCTAATCCAATTGTATAGAATGTCTCGGGTTGTGTCGCAATTTGTCCTACGACTTTTCCAAATGTATCAGATAATTTACTTTTTAAATTTTCAAAAATACCTGCGACTCTTAAGTTACCAATGGCAAAAGCTGTTGATGTTATGGCGGGAATCATTTCACCGTTAATGACTGAATTTACGGCTATAATGCCTAAAGCTCCGCTGGCAATTTTTAAAGCCGCATTTGGATCTGCCAGTAAATTGTGAGCATCGCCTGAAAATTCTGAATAAGCTTTTAATGTAATACAGCCAATAAGGGCGCCTGTTGATGCGATTTGAGGAATGCCCCCACCAGCCCAAAAGAGGCAGGTGTTTCCAGCTGAAAACTGAACACCCGTATCCGTAAGAATATTAAATGTTTTGGTTAAAAACTGGTTGTTATTAGTTTCTTTTTTTTCCATAACGCGGAGAATAGGGGGGCTTTAAATGTATGTCAATAAAAATGTCAGCTTGTTTTCTCAATGTGTATATTTTTTAAAAAATCTTGACTCATGATAAAATGTGTCTATAGTTCTAGACAGATGGACATACAAGAAGCACTCATAGCGTTCGACGCACTCTCTCAGGAAACACGCCTGAGAACATTTCGTCTTCTTATTAAGAAGGGGGCAAAGGGATCTGCTGCGGGTGAGATCAGTAAAAAACTAGGTATTCCTCATAACACTCTTTCTTTTCACTTATCGCATATGAGTAATGCGGGTCTTATTACACCACGACGTGAAGGACGCTCTATTATCTACACGGCTAATTTTGAATTTGGTCAAGAACTCATCCAGTACATGGTTGTAAAATGTTGTGCCGTGGAATTCGTTGATATTAAAGACAGTAAGATAAATCCAGGAGGCGTTTTGATTGAACTTGCTTCGCCTCATCCGCTTGTAGAATTAAAAAAGGAAAAATCGAAATGACCTCTTGTTTATATACCCCTCAACAAACCAATAAGGAGAAATCTATAATGAAGAAGATTCTATTGTCAGCCGTTTTAACGGCTTTATTTTTGCCTATTTCTGGACAGGCACAGGCGAGTGATCATATCCAAATTGTGGGTTCATCTACTGTCTACCCCTTTGTTACCGTTGTGGCTGAGGAGTTTGGAAATACAGAAAACTATAAAACCCCAATTGTTGAATCAACAGGAACGGGCGGCGGCTTTAAACTTTTTTGTGGCGGGATTGGTGACGAGCATCCCGATATCAATGATGCATCTCGTATGATCAAAGAGAGCGAAGAAAAGCTATGTGCCAAAAACGGTATAGATAATATTACAGAATTGAAAATTGGTTTTGATGGGATTGTCCTTGCTAATTCCAAAAAAGCGCCACGCTACACTTTGACTAAGGAGCAAATCTTTCTCGCTCTGGCAAAGCAAGTGCCTTCTAATGGAGCGCTTATTGATAACCCATACAACAAATGGAGTGACGTTGATGCCGCTCTTCCCGAA
>JAJFGT010000095.1 GCA_021776015.1 Alphaproteobacteria bacterium | reverse complement strand
CACAGCTAATGACAGCTCTTTCTGACTGGTCGTATGAACTCTGTGTCTTGCTTGTGGCAGGTGTCATTGCAACCTATCTCTGGGCAGGTGGATTCCAAGCTCTTATGCGAACAGATTTGTTACAGGCCTTTTTTATAGGCGTATTACTTTTGACCTTTTTTGTCTTGCCTGAGAATTTAAAAACTCCAGATTTTACACAATTAGGTACAGGACATGTTTTTAATCTTTCTGCTGTGATTGGTCTAGCTGCTGGATCTATCATTTCCGTCTTTTGTGGTGCGGAAGCATGGCAACGTGCGATTGCAGGACGTTCAGCGTCCGTTACTAGAAATGCATTTTTCTGGGCTGTTCCAATCCTCTCCATTATGACTGCATTCTTTTGTTATATAGGTTTCTCTCTTTATCTTGCATATCCAGAAGCGAGCCCTGAAACATATATTTCTCTCTTAATGGAGAATATTCCCGGTTGGTTTGCGCCTATATTATTTGTATGTTTAATGGCATTGGTTATGTCGACATTGGATACACTTGGATTTATTGTAGCCCAAACTTTGATGAATGACGGTCTTTCCAAAATAATAGGGAAAGACACACAGCATCCCCGCAAAATCTTAAAGATAGGAATCCTGATTACATTTTTTGGGACAGCAGGGCTTGCTATGATTTTTCAAGATGTCATTGAAATTTTATATTTCTTATTCGCCTATTGGGCAGTTCTCGCACCAGCACTCTTTGTTTTCTTAAAAACACCGCCTTCTGAAAGCGCTATCATTGCCAGTGTGCTTCTTGCTTTTGTAAGCATCACAGGGCTTCAAGTGACTGGTCTATACCAAGATTGGATGAATGTTATAACATTCATAGGACTTCTCTCTCTTCCCCTATTCCTTGATAAAATGCTCCCTCAATTTTGTAAGAATTAATGTAGAAGGACATCTTAATATATAGAATAGCTAAAATTACAGCCCAGACTGTAGCTTTTTCTTGAGCTCAACAATAAGATCCTGACTTTCCTCATCGGAAAGCGTTTCAGAAGATTCTTCCGTAAAACTCAAGGCACGATTCCATTGAAAGCGTGCTTCATGCTTTCGTCCCACTTTCCAGTAGGCATCTCCCAAATGATCATTGATTGTGGGATCTTCAGGAAAAAGAGCCACAGCCTTTTCCAAAGGATCAATAGCATTATGGAAATCATTTAACTTGAAGTAAACCCATCCTAAAGAATCAATGATATACGCATCATGAGGACGTAAATTGACAGCTTTGGTAATCATGTTGAGGGCATCTTCAAGATTCTTACCCTGTTCAACCCAGCTATACCCTAGATAGTTCAAGACAAACGGTTCGTTTGGCTCAAACTCCAAGGCTTTTTTGAAATCTTTTTCTGCTTGATCCCATTTAGAAAGGCGTTCCAATACAATTCCACGAGAATAATACAGACTCCAATGATGAGGGAGTATATTTCCGTTAATCATTTCAAAAGCTTTATTATAGGATTTTAGGGCTTGCTGATAATGCTCATGCTGGCGAGATATATCCCCAATTTGTACCTGAAGATCAATACTATCTTTATATTCTGATAATGCATCTAATGTCTCCAAAGCCCCGATCACATCTCCAGCATGCCCTTGAAGTTCAGCGATTTGTTGTTGAGCTTGAATATAACGATCAGAGTCATCTGATGTCACTGTTTTAAAATAGGCAATAGCCTCATCATACTCACCGTATTTTTCAGCGATATAGGCCAGTAATAAATGCGCGTTTTCTAGTGTTGGGTCTAAGTCCAAGGCGAGATAAGCAAAGATACGAGCGCTATCCAAACTGGATTCTTGAAATAAAAGAAGGCCTACATCCAAAATAGCTTTTGCTACACCAATATGAGGCGTTTCAAGTGCTTTAGCTAACATGGCTTGAGGGATTTTCTCTCCCTTTTCTAATAAAGCAATCTTTTGATTCAGTGTATTATCACTAGGGTTCAAAATCTTTATATCCTGATACAAGGATAAAGCTTGCTCCAATAAACCATGACGCACCAAGATGTCTGCAATGTTTGTTAAAGTTTTAGCTGTTAGGCCTTTCTGTGGAAACTCAGCATTAAATATCATTTTAAGATACTCTGTGTCACCAGCATAATCTGCTGCTAAAATAAGGTGATAGAGCTCTTGACCTAAAATATTCTTATGAATCTTTGGAAGCTTTTTATGCGCTTTTCCTGTAGGAGAAGATTCCCCTGTTTTCTGTATTTCATCTCTTATTTTTGAAAAGATAACCCAATTTTTTACAATAGGATTAATAAGGTCCGATATTCCACCTGAGGGCATTTGATCAATAAGGTTTTCAGCCTTATTAAAATGATATGCTCGAATATGAGGGAGAGTAAGAACCAAAACAGATAAGGCATCTGTTCCTTCTTTGACAATTTCTTTTTGTCCATTCCCAACTGATTTTTCTAGATTCATTTTAGCATATTTATGAGCTTGCTTAAGATTCCCAGCACCGAGATTCAAGATCATTGCTTGTTTTTCAAAGGTCTGTCTATCTTCAGGAGTCATAGAATTGCGATCAAACCCGTTTCCTGAAGCTTCCTCTTCAATGACTTTATCAATATAAGAACTCGATGTTTTCCAATCATTGGCAATTTGCGCATGGCGCGCAACAAGATAGGCACTTGGAACAGTTTGAACATTCAAAGGCATCTCTGATAAAGCCTGTGCTATGTACTTCATGTGATCTGAATCTCTCAAAACAGTTTTTTCATCCTGTTCTGTGAGCTCTGGATCCCTATCAAAACACCCCGACAAGCTTACAAGTACCAACAGTAAAGTCAGCATTAAAAAAATATTTTTAAACACTACATTGAATGAATTGATCTTATTCATAACAAGAAAACACCTCTGAAAAATTATTTAAAAAACTACATACCTGTATAGTTGGGGCCCCCACCCCCTTGTGGAACTGTCCAGATTATATTCTGTGCAGGGTCTTTAATATCACATGTTTTACAATGAATGCAATTCTGTGCATTGATTATAAATTCTTGAGGGGCATTTTCCAAGCTGGAAAATTCATAGACCCCTGCAGGACAATAATATTGTGAGGGTCCGCCAAATTTTACTAAATTGTGGGAAACGGGAATGTCGACATCCTGTAAAATAAGGTGAGAGGGTTGATCTTCTGCGTGATTTGTATTGGACAGATAGACAGATGACAAACGATCAAATGTCAGAACCCCATCAGGTTTTGGATAGTCAATTTTCTGAGATTGCTCCGCAGTCATCAATTGTTCATGATCTTTATGATTTTTGATCGTATAGGGAAGAACCCAACCTCCCAAAGTTTGAAACACAGCATGACAAACACCAAACCAAAACCCTTTTTGAAAAGCCGGTCTAATGTTTCTAACCTTATATAGTTCTTGTTTTATCCAACTTTTTTCAAAAAGTTCTGTATAGAGAGTGGCTTCTGTCTCTCCACTATCCAGCGCTTTGATAAGAGCTTCCGCTCCTAGCATTCCTGATTTTATAGCTGTGTGATTTCCTTTGATTTTTGGGACATTCAAAAATCCAGCAGAATCCCCTACAAGTATGCCTCCTGGGAAAGTAAGCTTTGGAAGAGATTGGTATCCTCCTTCTACAATGGTTCTCGCCCCATAAGAAATGCGCTTCCCTCCTTCCAAATATTTTCGAATATCTGGATGGGTTTTATAACGCTGCATTTCTTCAAATGGAGACAAATAGGGGTTTTTATAATCTAATCCCACGACAAACCCTATAGAGACCAACCGATCCGCCATATGGTACATCCATGAACCTCCATAGGTTTTAGAGTCCATCGGCCAGCCGACTGTATGAACAATCAAACCTTCTTGATGTTTATCCTCTGCAATTTCCCAAACTTCTTTAACACCAAGACCATAGGTTTGTGGATCAGAATTTTCTCGTAAGTTAAAATTTTCAATCAGTATTTTACTCAAAGAACCATGGCAGCCTTCTGCAAATACAGTTTGTTTTGCATGGAGCTCAACACCAGGTTCAAACATCTCTGTCCGTTCCCCCTGTTTATTCACTCCCATGTCTCCTGTTGCAACGCCTTTGACAGATCCTTTCAGAGCCCCCTCATTATGATACAAAATCTCAGCTGCTGCAAAACCTGCAAAAATTTCCACCCCTAAGGACTCGGCCTGTTCTCCTAACCATTTTCCAAGAGCACCAAGACTTATAATATAATTACCATGATTACTCATTTGAGGCGGCTGAGGCAGTCTAAAAGATTTATGTTTGGTCAAATAAAGAAATTTATCTTTTTGAGCTTTTGTATGAAGAGGGGCACCTTTCTCTTTCCAATCTGGAATCAATTCATCCAGCGCGCGTGTTTCAAAAACAGCGCCAGATAAAAGATGGGCTCCAATTTCAGAACCTTTCTCTAAAACACAGACAGCCAGTTCAGGTTGAAGTTGTTTCAAACGGATAGCACATGCCAAGCCAGAGGGACCTCCCCCGACAATAACAACATCGTAATTCATGGATTCTCGATCCATTCTCTGTTCAGACTTTACATTCATCTCTAAATTTTTACCCAAAAGTTTTGTCTTTCAACTCATTCACGTCTATAAACAATGTTTAATTCTATAACAGTGTATGCGGAAGAGAAATGACGGGCAACAATTTAAATATAAAAAGATGTATTGAAAAAGATGTATTAGAGTGGTTTTTGGACAATGGGATTAATGAAATATTATCTTCTGAACCCGTAGATAAAACACTGCCTGTTTCTCCATTACCTTCTACAGTCTCCGTTCCCATGGCCTCTGTTTCAACATCAAATCCTCCTCCTTTGCAACCACCTTCCACAGCTGAACAACCCCTCATGGGAACAGCTCAAGCCATTATTGAGGCACAACAATGTGCAAGAGAAGCCAAAACATTAGAAGAATTAAAACAAGCCATCGCTAATTTTGAAGGGCTTTCTATTAAAAAGACCGCACTCAATATGGTCTTTTGTGATGGCAACCCAAAGGCTGATGTTATGATTGTCGGAGAAGCCCCTGGCGCTGATGAGGACCGTCAAGGTAAACCTTTTGTTGGCGCAAGCGGACAACTTTTAGATATTATTTTCAAGCGGATCGGGCTCACCCGTTCGGCTGAAGACCCCCATCAGGCTACATATATCAGTAATATTTTGAACTGGCGTCCTCCTGGAAATAGAACACCAACCCCTGATGAAATGAAAATAGCTCTTCCCTTTATAGAGCGTCACATTCAACTTATATCTCCTAAAATACTCGTCCTTGTTGGTAACACACCCATGAAAACTCTTTTGAATACAAAAGAAGGTATTAAAAAAATGCGGGGACAATGGCACCCTTACCAAACAATTACGCCTGATTTAGGTCCTTTAAATCATGAGATCATTGCACTCCCAACTTTTCACCCAGCATTTTTACTCCGTAACCCCTACGAGAAGAAAACAGTTTGGCAAGATATGATCATGGTACAAAAGAAAAGAGAGCATCTTAAACTCATCCCATAACATCATGCCCTCAACCTCATATTTTTATTTATATATTTTGATCTTGTGCCTAAGTTTCTCTTTTTCTGCTCATGCTGAAATGATCAGGGAGTCTCTTCCTCCCATTCCATTACAAAAACCAAAACTAGATGAAAGTAACTCTTCATCTTCTCAAAAACCAAAAGTTTTAGCCTTAATTCGAGGAATTATTCCAACAATCAAGCCTTTAACAAAAGGGATGCAAGGTAATAGAGATTTAAAAAAAGATATTGCACATTACAAAAAAATATTTGACTTACAGAATGCTCAAAAATTTAAAGACGCTGATCAAGAAATCTTAAAGCTCAAAAACACGGCGCTAATTGGTCATATTTTTTTGCACCGTTATACGCATCAAATAGATTCCCAAGTCAGTTTTGAAGACCTTGCTGATTGGCTCAAAAAATATGGTGACCATCCTTTTTCACATAGAATTTATAAACTAGCGGAACATCATATGCCAAAAGGATATGGCTATAAACTGCCTGAATATTCATACCCCACTTATATGAGGGGCTCTTTGGAACAGCAAAAAACATCTAAAATATTTACCCCTCTTCACTATCAGCGAACGCCAGAACAAGAGGAGAATGTTGAATTTTTAAAAAGTAGCATTCAAGACTCTATATCAGAAGGAATGCCAACAAGAGCCTTAAATGCCTTACAAAAATCAACATTCACTCAAATTTTATCCCAATCTGAAAAAGACAATCTCACTATAAAAATCGCTCTATCTTATCTTATTGAAGGCAAATATAATGATGCCTTTAACCAAGCTAGCACTGTATCTGATCGTCATGGAGAGGAAATGCCCTTATCTGGATGGGTGTCTGGAATCGCAGCATGGAAACAAAAACGATACGCACTGTCTGCTCTATATTTTGAAAAAACGGCTTCTTCAGGATACGCTGACCAGTGGGAAGTCTCTGCTGCTTCTTATTGGGCATTTCGTGCCCATACACAGATTGGAAATAAAAATCGTGCCCATCAATGGCTTAAAAAAGCCACTCATTATCCCAGAACATTTTATGGAATGATCGCCAATAATATATTGGAGGATATAGATCATTTTAACTGGGACATCCCTTCTTTTACACATAAACGCCGTGAGGTCTTATTCACTCACCCACGTGGAGAAAGAGCTTATTTTCTCGCCAACATTGGGCTAGAGAATTTAGCTAATATGGAACTAGAAGCTATAGACCCTACAAAGAATCCTGATCTAAAAGCAGCTATGGTTTCTATGGCGGCCCATTACAAATTAAGCCGCTTTCTTATTAAATTCGGAAATTCTTTTAAACAAGATAATGGAGATTACTATGACAGTGCTCTCTATCCAGAACTATCATCTTGGGGCATTTCTTCATCTCAGCATAAAATTGATAAAGCCCTTATTCATGCCTTGATCCGACAAGAATCTAGCTTCAAAGCAGATGCTAATAGCTCAGAAGGTGCCTTAGGGTTGATGCAAATCCTTCCCTCCACTGCAGCCTTTATTATGAAGAACCCTGCCTTTAAAACATCTCAAAAACGAGCTCTAACAAATCCAAAAATAAATATTCGAACGGGAGAAGCCTATCTCGACTCCCTCCTCCCTCAATCTCATATTAATAACAATCTTTTCTTCCTTCTGATTGCGTATAATGCAGGCCCTGTAAACTTGTCACGATGGCAGAATAAAATTCAAGACCCTCAAACTATCGCTGATCCACTTCTTTTTATTGAACTCATTCCATCGGCAGAAACTCGAAACTTTGTTAAATACGTCATGGCTAATTTATGGATCTATAGAAATCAATTTGAACAAAACTCACCAAGCCTTGAGACTATAAGCCAGAATAGATGGCCTCTCTATCAGGCGCTAGATTAAACGCATAAATAACCCTTGCATGCTCTGATCAGATTCGGCTTAATATAAAAGATCATTTTTACCCTCACGAAAGAGTTCCGATGAAAACCGTTCAAGATATCCGTACAGAATTTTTAAGCTTTTTTGAAAAAAATGGACATACCATTGTTGAGAGCAGTTCTCTTGTCCCTCATAATGATCCAAGTTTAATGTTTACAAATTCTGGGATGAACCAGTTTAAAGATGTTTTTACAGGAAAAGAAACCCGTCCTTATACACGTGCAACAACAGCACAAAAATGTGTTCGTGCAGGAGGAAAACATAATGATCTTGAAAATGTAGGTTATACGGCACGACATCATACTTTTTTTGAAATGCTCGGAAATTTTTCATTTGGAGATTACTTTAAAGAAGAGGCTATTGCCTTTTCATGGGAGCTTCTCACCAAAAATTTTGGCTTAGACCCTGAAAAACTCCTTGTGACCGTTCATTCCAGCGATGAAGAAGCTGCAAAGATATGGAAGAAAGTTTCGGGCTTTTCTGATCATAAGATTATTCGTATTCCCACAGATGATAATTTCTGGAGAATGGCTGATACAGGACCTTGTGGGCCGTGTACAGAAATTTTCTATGATCATGGCGATCATATATGGGGTGGTCCTCCAGGATCCCCCGAAGAAGATGGCGATCGTTTTATCGAAATTTGGAACAATGTTTTCATGCAATATGAGCAAATTGATCCAGACACACGTGTAAACCTCCCTACACAATCCGTTGACACAGGAATGGGTTTAGAACGTCTTGCTGCAACCTTAATGGGAAGTAACAACAACTATGATATTGATATTATGCAGGCGCTGATTCAGCATGTAGCTGATCTCACATCAGTTGATCCCAATGGAGAACAATCGGCCTCTCATAAAGTTATTGCAGATCATATTCGTTCCGCTAGTTTTTTAATGGCGGATGGTATCCTTCCTAGTAATGAAGGTCGCGGCTATGTTCTACGTCGTATCATGAGACGAGGAATGCGCCATGCTCATCTTCTTGGTGCACAAGATCCTATCATGCACCAAATCTTCTCTACTCTTCTTGAAAAAATGGGCGATGCCTATCCTGAATTACGACGCGCAAAAAGTCTAATTACACAAACTTTAGAAAATGAGGAAGCTCGTTTTAAATTAACCCTTGAGCGCGGACTAAAGATGCTCGACGAAGAAGTCGGAAAAGTTAGTTCCGGTTCAAAATTCCCTGGAGATGTTGCTTTTAAATTATACGATACGTATGGATTTCCTTTAGATTTAACGCAAGATGCTTTAAGACCTCAAAATATAGAAGTCGATGAATCTGCATTTGATTCCTGTATGGACAAACAAAAAAAAGCAGCTCGTGCGGCATGGTCAGGATCTGGAGAAGAAATGACAGAGAAGTTTTGGTTTGATCTTGTCGAAGAATTTGGGAAAACAGAATTTTTAGGCTACGACCTCAACACAGCAGAAGCTCATATCCTTGCTATTGTAAAAGATGGAAAGAGAGTGGATGTCCTTAAAGCTGGAGAAAAAGGAGAGATCATTACAAATCAAACTCCATTTTACGCTGAATCTGGAGGACAATCTGGAGATAAAGGGGAAATTACATTTGGAGATAAAGGTCTCTTTCTCGTCTTTAATACAACGAAACCTCTTGGAAAACTCCATGTTCATATTGGAGAACTGAAAAATGAAGAGATAAAAGTTGGACAAACTATTCGCCTTAATATTGATGTAGAAAACCGTCAAACGACACGTGCCAACCATTCCGCTACACATCTTTTACATGCTGCTCTTCGGCAAGTTTTGGGAGATCACGTGACTCAAAAAGGCTCACTTGTAAATTCTGAAAAACTGCGCTTTGATTTTAGCCATCCTACATCTATATCTGCAGATAAATTACAAGAAATCGAGTCTATTGTGAACTGGGAGATTCTTGCCAATAGCCCTGTCACAACACAACTTATGAACAAAGATAAAGCTGTAGAAATTGGAGCTATGGCACTCTTTGGTGAAAAATATGAAGAAGATGTTCGTGTTCTTTCTATGGGGCAACCTATCAGAGATACAAAAAACCCATTCTCAGTTGAACTCTGTGGGGGCACACATGTCCGTCGTACAGGAGATATGGGACTCTTTAAAATTACATCTGAAGCTGCCGTGTCTTCTGGGGTTCGTCGGATTGAGGCCGTTACACATGAGGGAGCCATAATATTTATAAATGAAAAACTATCATATCTTGACCAAACAATAGCCACTCTAA
>JAJFGT010000094.1 GCA_021776015.1 Alphaproteobacteria bacterium | reverse complement strand
AAAAGAAAAAATGGCTCACTAATCGCTCATGCCTCTAAAGGTAAATACTCCTAACATTCTTTCTGACCAGCCAGATTCTCTTCCTAAAAATCTGGCTGGTTTAGGTTTAAGATTCCCCTACCATCAAGAAATACTAGACACAAAACCAAAAATTGGTTGGCTAGAAATTCATCCTGAAAATTATTTTGGTGGAGGAGAACCTCTTTATTTTCTAGAAAAAATTAGAGAACACTACCCCATCAGCTTTCATGCTGTAGGGCTCTCCCTTGGTTCCGTTGAACCTGTCGATAAAGACCACATCTATCAAATAAAAAAACTAATTGATCGGTTTAGCCCTTTCCAAGTTTCAGATCATGCCAGCTGGAGCGCCACAGGAAACGCTCATCTTAACGACCTCCTCCCTCTCCCTTATACACAAGAAACACTCAAAGCTCTCTGCCGAAACATTCAGGATGTGCAAGACGCTTTCGGACAAACAATCCTTATAGAAAACCCATCTACAAGCCTTGCCTTTATCAGTGATGAGATGAGTGAACCAGAATTTTTAAATGAAGTAGCCCATAGAACAGGCTGTAACATCTTGCTTGATGTCAATAATATATATGTTCAATCTGTAAATCATGATTTTAACCCTCACCACTACATAGACCAAATCAATACTAATAAAATCAAAGAAATACATCTTGCCGGGCACACTGTTGAGACAGAAGGAGAACACAAACTTCTTATTGATACGCATAACGATATTGTCTGTGATGATGTTTGGGCTCTTTATGAATATACACTTCAAAAACATGGATCACACTTAACACTTATTGAATGGGATCAAGATTACCCGCCCCTTTCAAAACTAGTGGAAGAAGTGAATTCTGTTCAAAAAAAATTATTAAAGGTTAAAGATGATGTCACTACATAAGACTCAAACAACTTTTAAAAATATGATTCTAACAGGTAAAATAGATGCGCCTGATACAGTTTTTCAGATTGGTGGAACAAGCCTTGAAAAACGCCTCCACGTCTATCAAAACAATTATCATGTTGGCTTATCCCAAACTCTCTCTGAGATATACCAAACCATTACAGACTTGGTGGGGAAAAGCTTTATGAAAGAGATGTGTAAAGCTTACGCTCTTCAATACCCCCCTCAGAAAGCGTGCCTGTATGAATATGGAGAGGCGTTTCCAGATTTCATAAAAACATTTGAATCTGCACAATCTCTTCCCTATCTTACTGATATGGCACGCCTTGATTGGGCTGCTAATATCGCGTACCACGCCCCTGATTTAGACTTCCTGACCCCTCATTCTCTTGCAGAAATCAATTTAGAAGAAAACGATTTTAAACTTACACTTCACCCAAGCACCACTCTTCTCCACTCATCTTTTCCTATAACTGATATTCGTCACTATGTCCGTGATCATGAGAGACAAAAACAGGAGAGCTTTCATATAGAGCCAAAAGAAACATATACTCTAATCACCCGTAAAGATCATAGAGTGATAACTCTGGACATTACAGCTTCAGAATATAATTTTTTGACACAAGGCACCTCTCTTATTGAAGCGTTAGAAATGACTCTAGAGCTCTTTCAAGGCTTTGATTTTCAAGCACTGCTCCAAAAAACAATTTCTTATGAAACTTTTTTATCCCCCAATACGAATAGAAAGCTAGATACATAAAAAGGATACTTTCAAAATATGAAATCTTTCTCTCTTAAACTCAATCAACGAATCAACCCTTTAAGAAAATTTTCAGAAGTATTTCTTTCTCCTCTCTTTGATTTAAGTGTTCGCCTCTATATGGCACATATTTTCTTTATGTCAGGATTACTTAAATTTGAAAACTTTCTCAACGATGACTGGGAAAGTACAGTCTATATGTTTGAGGATATACACCCCATCCCCCTCTTAAACCCAAGTTGCGCTGCCATTCTAGGAACAGCAGGAGAGCTTATTCTTCCTATTCTTTTGGCCTTTGGTTTATTTGGACGTTTTGGGGCAGCAGGACTTCTCCTTATGACAGGCATGATCCAATTTGCAGTCCCTGCTGAGTATGGCATTCAAAACCCAGATCACTATTTCTGGATGTTTTTATTAGGCATGATCTTTTTGAAAGGTCCCGGAAGATTATCTATCGATCACTTTATCCAGAAATGGCTGGAAAAGTAATCTGTTCTCTCTTCTATCGATAGACAAGACTCTCCTGCTTCTTTACAAAAGGAGCAGGAGCTTTTTCTATGGTCAAATATATCTACTCACCTTTATTAATCCTATTTGTCATGCTGATTGATCAAATATCAAAATGGTGGATTACTGAATGTTTTTTTCAAAAAACGAATGAAACATTTCTCCACTGGATGCTTACATTCAATCAAGATCGTCTAGATTGGATGTCTGATCCGATAAATTCTTTCTTCAACATCACAATGGTTTGGAATACTGGTATTAGTTTTGGATTATTCCGTAGCAATGAACAGATCGGAGTATATGTTCTATCTGGACTTTCCCTTATTATCAGTCTTTTTTTCTTGGTATGGATATTTAAAACCCCCCATAGAATGATTCGTTTTGCAGGCATTATGGTCATTGCGGGAGCTCTTGGTAACGTTTGGGATCGCCTCCGCTTCGGTGGCGTTAT
>JAJFGT010000093.1 GCA_021776015.1 Alphaproteobacteria bacterium | reverse complement strand
AAACACGTTCAGGATTTAAAAAACGTTCAAAGAGAAGATTCAATTCAAGAGGATCAAGGTCAGTAATTTTGAGAGCCCACGCCACAACAGACCCTGCTCCGGATCCCCGCCCTGGTCCTACAGGAATATTTTGTTCTTTAGCCCATTTGATAAAGTCAGATACGATTAGAAAATATCCAGGAAAACCCATCCCTTCAATAATACCTAATTCATAGTCCATCCTATCCCAATATTTTTGAGAGACTTCATCCCGTGTTTTCTTATCCATGTCATCTGTTAGGACAAAATGATCCAATCGCCATTGTAATCCTGCTTTTGACTGGTCACGGAGTTCTTCAAGCTCACTCTTCCCTTGATCTGTTTCAAAGGGTGGTAAAATAGGATCTATTTTTTTCAACAGAAAATGACATCGTTTTGAAATTTGAACTGTATTTTGAAGGGCTTCAGGAAGATCAGCAAAGAGTTCACACATCTCTTCTGAAGATTTAAAGTAATGTTCCTTAGTTTCTCGGCGACGATCCTCTTCTGTAACATAGCGTCCACCCGCGATACACAAAAGAGCATCATGAGCTTCGTGCATAGAACGATTTCCAAAATAGACATTATTCGTGGCAACAAGTGGAATATTTTCAGAATAAGCCAATTCAATGAATGATTCTTCTATCATATTCTCATTAGAAAGCCCGTGACGTTGAATCTCTATATAGAGACGATCTCCAAAAATCTCTTTGAGACTTACAAGATAATTTTTAGCTTCATCTTTTTGTCCATGGAGAAGGCGTTGACCAACAGCCCCTACGACACCTCCTGTTAAGCATATTAATCCTTCATGAAATTCCTTTAACTGAGAGAGATCAATAGAAACACTCTCCCCTCCAGACTCTTCATCCATATAGGCATCACTCAAAAGACGACAAATATTCCGATAACCTTGTTCTGATTGAACAAGTAAAACGAGTTGCTCTTCATTGCCCCCTACGGTTACTTGAGATCCTAAAATGGGCTGGACTCCATTTTTAAGAGCCTCCGAAGCAAATTCCATTGCTCCAAACATGTTATTAGTGTCTGTCACAGCAACGGCAGGAATATTATTATTTTTACATGTTTTAATAAGATCCTTAACTTTAATAGCACCTTCGGCAAGTGAGTACGCAGAATGTACATGGAGATGAATAAATTGAGGATCGGACATAAGCAATGGGAGAGATTACAAACCTCTTAATCTTGTTAAATTCTATTGATAGTCAAGAAGTATAGATGCCTCAAACACAAGTGCAAGGGGTAATTATAGCTTGTGTTACAATAAAACTATGTCTATAAATATTAAATGGCAACGCCCCAAGCAATAACACCCGAGTTTGAAAAACTCTCACCAAAGTTACCGTTATGGGTAAAATTTTTGGCAGGAGCAGTCTTACTTCCTAGCGCCCTACTTCCAATCGATACCCTACAATCTTTAAAATTATTCAAAGAGGTCGCCCCCACATTTGCAAGAAGTGCCTCAGCTTATTACGGCGAATCTATCAAAACAGTTCCAGAAACCGTTACACTTTCACGCACAGACATTCAACAAATTGGGTCCAAGAATACTATTACTTTGACAGATAAAGCCTTCAAAGAAAACTTCATAGAACCTTCCTATACAGGTGATATTTCAAGCTGGGCAGATACAGTTTCTGAGATGTTACTGAGAATTAGAAATGATGATATAGCCGTTTCTTCAAATTATGGGCTAGGATATATACTTGGATTACTCTCTAATGGGATGGGGAAAAGCCTTCTGACAACAGCTGATCGCTATAACATGGCAATTATACCGACAGAAAGCTCAGATCAACATCCAACAGCCACATTTGAAAATACTGATAATGGATATCATCTATTATTGTCTCTCCCCATACCTTCTAACGAGAATGGAGAATACACTCCCTCTCCTCAAAATAAGCAAGCTGGGAGAGAAGCCATAACAGCAATTCTTACGGAGCTTTCATCAAAAGAACTTCACAATCAACTTTCTTTTGGAACATATGATTTGCACCCTGAAAATGAAAAATTTACTATTGTGTACCGTGGAAATACAAGTAGTTCTCAGCAGCAACATAATACCCTATAAAAAGCTTATAGCGTATCGCTACGTTTTTTTAGAGGGAAATTCATGAATAATAGTCTCTGCCAGTGCTTTTTTGAGATCTGTTGGGGCAGTAAACCCACATTGTGTATGTGCTTTCTCAGCCGAAAATATACTATTAGAACAGAATTTTTGAATACGAATACGGCTAATAGGAAAGGATTTTCGTGTTATAAAAGCAAGAGCATCAAACCCACTCCCTGCCAAAAATCCTAACCAATAGGGAATACGGAGTCCAACATTTTTTCCTTTTCCAACAGAGGCACGTACCAATGATACAAGTTCATTCATTTCAAAATCTGGTTTATCAACATAATTGTAAACCTCAAAGCCTGATTTAGATGTTAAAACATGCCCTATAAAGGCAGAAACATTTCCTACATAGCACATAGATTTACGATTTTTACCATTCCCAATCATTAAAAAAGCACCTGAAGCAACCTGCTTTAACAAATTATAGACATTCCCTCTGTTTCCAGCGCCGAATACAACAGTTGGACGAATAATTGTCAAAATTTTGGCCGCCTTTTCATCCTTAAACCATGTCTTATAACAATCCTCTGCCTGTGATTTTGTCTTCCCATAGAGATTAAAAGGTTTATGGGGGTTATTTTCATCAGGAGCCCCTTCTTGAAATCCATAAACAGCAACAGAACTGACAAAAATTTGATGTTTAATTCCTAATTCATCCGCAATATCACATATATTTTGAGATCCTTGAACATTGATATCATGGTACAACGATAAAGGACGCACATCATCACGATGAACCGCTGCCAAATTAATAATGACATCCATACCCTTACAAAAATCTCTTAAAGACTCTTTGTCTTGAATATCACATTTTGTCCATAAGTCAGGATAAGCTGTACTTTTATTAACATCCCCAATACGAAGCTCATGTCCATTATTGATCTGTTGTTTTATAAATTCGGTTCCAATAAAACCAGTACCACCAAGAAGAGCTATTTTCATTATAAGAAGCCTATTAAATAAATTTGTTTGTTAAATGTTTCTCGATCTTGTTTTTACAGGTAATCCTGCAATGATACCAGCATGAAAATAGCTTATCTTATTACACGCATGGATGAATATGGTGGAGCACAAGTTCATATTCGTGACCTAACTCTGTGGCTCAAAGGAAAAGGACACCAGCCTGTTGTTTTATCTGGCTGGCCAGGAAAGGTCTCTGATTATATTGAACATATGGGAATTACTTATAAGCATGTCCCTGATCTTGTGCGTCAGATTCATCCGATACAAGATATAAAAGCCTTTTTACAAATTCGTCGAACCCTTAAAAGAGTAAACCCCGATATTGTATCGTGCCATTCTTCCAAAGCAGGTTTAGTCGGACGTTTAGCTTGTTTTTCTCTCGGTATTCCCGTCATCTTTACAGCCCATGGATGGGCCTTTACAGATAATGTCCCCCAACCACACCGTACCCTTTATAAACTGATTGAAAAATTTGGGGGATTCTTAAGCTCACATGTTATTACAGTGAGCCAATTTGATAAAGAACTCGCTCTTAAAAACCATATTATTCCAGAAAGAAAAATAACAGCTATTCATAATGGCATGCCCGACATTCCTTACGCTGCTCCCAAAGGACAAGATCTTACAAAAATTGTAAGGCTTGTGATGATCGCACGATTTGGTGCCCAAAAAGATCATGAAACACTCGTTCATGCCCTTGGGAAAATTAAAGACCTCAACTGGACACTTGATCTTGTTGGGGGAGGAGATAATAGCCAAATTGTACCTCTTGTGCAGACACTTGGGCTCGATGAAAAAGTAAGATTCTTAGGAGAACAAGAAGATATTCCAACTTATCTTTCCAATGCAGATATTTATTGCCTTATTTCTCATTGGGAGGGATTTCCTCGCTCTATTTTGGAAGCCATGCGAACAGGTTTACCCGTCATTGCAACAAATGTAGCAGGCGTTAAAGAATCAGTTTTAGATGGGAAAACTGGCTATTGTGTTCCTCATAAAAACTCTGATGTTTTAGCCGAAAAACTTAAATACCTGATTGAAAATCCTAGTATCATTAAGTCAATGGGAGAAGCTGGTCGGAAAGAATTTGAGGCTCATTTCACATTTGATAAAATGGCCTATAAAACTCTGAATATCTATGAAAATATTCTGTCAAAGGATGCAAAGGGGGAGTAACCTTTTCTTATGGTCAAATATGCCTTTAAATTTTTTATTCTTTTAATAGTGCTTTCTTCGTGTAGCCTATCACATGAAAAACCTATTGATAAACCTTGGGTTTTTGATAAACAAATCACGGCAGACTCCCTGGAAAATCGTGTTAAAAATCTTGAAAATGAAGTTGCTGAACTTAAGCTTGATCGCGCGCAAATAGATCAAGAATACAATCTTCAACTTCCTGTAGCACAAAAAGAAAACGCTATTATACCTCCCATCACTGATATTGCTCTCAATCTTTCGACTTTACCCAGCATAGGAATCAGATTTGGAGTTCACGATGGGAAAACACGTATTGTACTAGATCTTCCTCATGCTGTGAAATTTTCAACTGACTTAGATAATGCAGAAAAGTTTTTTCTTATTGAACTAGAAAGCACAGGATTAAATCTAAAAGATGGAGATAACCCTCCGACATCAAGTCTTATATCTTCTTATAATGTAGAAACGGATAACCAAGGCGTGACTCGTATAATCTTTCATCTGAAAACATCATCAGCGTCAATTATAACGAAGGCGTTACTTCAACCTTCTGGACAATATGGACACCGTATCTTTGTTGACTTGGGTGCAAATTAAAAACCTAAGTCTTTATCAATCGATTCATAACAATTGTTGCTGTTAAATCACCCGTTACATTGATTGTCGTCCGACACATATCTAGAATCCGATCAACACCTAAAATGAGAGCAATACCTTCTGGAGGGACGCCAATCCCACTTAAAATTGTAGCAAGAACAACAATTCCAATCCCTGGAATCCCTGGAGTTCCAATAGAGGCTCCAACAGTTGTTACAAGTAACAATGCCATTTCTCCAAGAGATAGATCCACGCCAAAAACTTGTGTCAGGAAAATAGCCGCAACAGCTTGGTAAAGAGCTGTTCCATCCATATTGATGGTTGCGCCCAAAGGAATCGTAAACCCAAAGATTTTCTTAGGAATATTTAAGTTCTTCTCTGCACATTTCATAGAAATAGGAATGGTAGCAGCGGATGATGAGCTAGAAAAAGCAATGATTTGTGCTTCTCGAATACCTCGTAAAAAATCAATTATCGAATATTTCCCTACGAATTTTACAAGGGCTAAGTACGCACAAAACATAGCAAGCAAACCAGCCAAAACTGTTCCCATATAAAGAGCAACACTGGTTACAGCGTCAAATCCAAGTTCAATCACGACATTTGCCATCAAACCAAATACAGCATATGGGGCTATATACATCGTCCATTCAATAATTTTCATTGCTACAGACTGGCCTGACTGACAAAGAGTTAAAATAGGCTTCCCTACCGCTTTAGGAAG
>JAJFGT010000092.1 GCA_021776015.1 Alphaproteobacteria bacterium | reverse complement strand
AGAGATCTCTGAGTTGTGTACAATCACTTGCTCTGTAAATGTTTTGGAATATGTGTAGTTTGTTTGTCGTAAATATTGCAAAGCTGTTCTGAGAATAACAATATCACGTCCAGACAAACCTTCTTTCAGTGTCAATTGATTCAGGCAATCATTTTCGATTTTATTCTTATAAACATCCAAGAATATTTCTTCAAAACGTTTTTTTCTTTCTTCAAAGAATGTTTCATCTAAAGATAATTCTGTGGATTTGAGTTTAAAATGGTGAATCCAAACAGATTCTCCTCCTTCAAGTTGGACTTCTGAAGGAATTTCTGATGTTACATAAAAACCCATGGCTTCAATAATTGGGAAGACTGCTGATAACTCAACAGACACCTTTGGGTTATAAAACTTAAGGTGTAGATTACAGGTTTCGTCAGACTTTTGGCAGGTTTGATCCTGATGTATCAAATCAAGAGAAGCAGATCCCGTCTCCAATACACTCTCAATTTTTACAATATCATTATAAGACTCATTGGGTGTATAGTACGCCTTATATACTCCAGAAAAAGAATTCCTATATTTTTGAACAATATCATAAGCGATCTTATCATTGCCCGTTTTTTCATACATTACGGTCTGCAAATGATCAATCCAGTTTTCTGCAGCAATTCTTAATTTTTCTTCTATAGCAGAATGATCGTATTCCTGCAGACAAAAGGGTTCTATTGCAATTACAAAAGATAATCGTGCAAGAGTAGAATCATCAATAGAAAGCTTGTAATCAGCTGTTTTTCCCCGAAGCTCTTCTTCTAAAATTTTTGTAAAAGTGAGGCGAAGTTCTGTATCCCAGCGTTCTTTAGGAACGTAAATCAAACAAGAAATAAATCTTTCAAAGGGATCATTTCGAATAAATAATGCCAAGCCCTTATAGTCTTGGATCTTCATAATTTTGAGAGAAAATTCATATAGTTGCTCACTACAAATTTGGAATAAATCATCCCTCGGGTATTTTTCTAATACATGCTGCAATACACGATCATTATGTGTTCCATGTGCAAACCCTGCTTGCTTTCTGACTTGCGCAGCTTTATATCGCAGAAGTGGGATTGCACTCAAGCTTTGATTATAGGTTACAGATGTAAAGAGACCAATAAAACATCCCTCCCCTGTCAAAATCCCTTTTTCATCAAATAATTTGATATTAATGCAATCAAGAGGAACCTGACGGTGGACGGTAGAAAGCTTATTAAGCTTTGAAACATAGATAGGTGGCAATTCAGCCCGTAAATCTTGTAAATGATCAGGGAGAGAAACATCCTTATGGTTTAGAAAAACAGGTGTACGTTCATCTCGTAATAACCCTAAGCTTGATTTTTTGCTAAGAGTACTTTTAAAATTTCCATCTTTCTGTTTTGAAAATTTATATTCACGGTACCCCAAAAATGTAAAGTTTCCACTGTATAAATATTCCAAAAATTCGAGGTTATCTTCTATTAAGTCTTTGGGATATAAATCATGAGGGGTTTTTTCTAAACCTTTTTGACAAGAACGAACTGTATCTTTCATTGCAGGCCAATCAGTCGTCGTTAAAACAATATCCTCAAGAACTTTATCAAGAGAGACTTTAACTCTTTCACATGCCTCTTGAGGCAATAAATTACTAATACGGATATGAAGATGTGCTGTATGTGTAGATGTTTTTGTAGGTTTTTCTTTTTCCAATAAGGGATTCACAAAAAAGACAATATTTAAACCTTGAGATGCTAATTCTGCCGTTACAGAATCCACAATAAAAGCCATGTCATCTGCAATAACATCAATTTGAGTATTACCAATGATCCCTTGCCCGACCATGCTACTTTTAACAGTAGATACAGACACATAAAAAGGAGATTTTTTAATATTTTTACGTTGAGTCTCATGAAATAAAATGATTTTTTCAAGCTCAATAATGGGGAGCTTTTTAACCTCAGATTGCGAGCATTTCTCAAGAAATAGTTTTTTAAACTGAGTGTCCTTATGTACTGATTTTACTAATTTTTTCGATATTTTTGAATCAGAGTTTTCGTTGGAACGATGCATGTTTGAACTTTGGGTATGAATTGAATTATTCTTTTATACCCTAGGATATGACGAAACGATCTTTCTCGCAAGAGATGGAATATATAAAAGGCTCACAAGAATCACTGGGAGAAATATAGGCAATAATGAAAACTATGCTTTTTTATCAATGGCATTCATCAAAGCATCATGAAGATCTTTGACAACAGGAATGATTTGAGCATTGGCTTTATATGCTTGTGAAGCCTGAAGATTATTGAGAAGTTCTTCACCCAAATTAACATTAGGAATACCAATAAATCCTTCCTGATTTGCAAAAGGAGAATCTGGGCTATACGAAATAGAGATACTAGGTTCTTTTGGAAGAACCATTGCACGAACACCTCCATTTAACCCGCCTTGTGCTGTAGAAATAATATTCACATCCAAAGCCTGATATGGTTGTCTGCTATGATTAGGATCTAAAGAACCTGTAACATCGGCACTTGCAATATTCAAAGCCCCTGCTTGAATTTTCATTGATTGAGCAAGAAGGCCACTTACAGCTGTATTTATCGCATTAATCATTTCTTCATTATATCGGTGTAATCATAATAAAGGATTAATTTTTTATATTAAAGGAGACTAAGTTATGAAAGCGATTGTATTATGTGGTGTTGTATTGTCCATTGCTATGGGTTCAAGTACAGCTATTGCAGGAGCTAAATGGGGATCATGGGGAATTCCTATGTACGGTGTAGAGCGTGGATTTGAACGAATAGCTCATGCTAATAAATTCGAATCTTCTCGATACGAACAATCACAACAATGGAATAACTTAGAAGAAAAACCTCTTTTAGATATTTCAAAACTATATAGAGCTAATATTTTGAAAAAACATTATATTACTCGAAAAGACATCGCCACCATTGAAGTCGGATTCAATTTCTATCATCTTTCAGGAGAAGATAAGCGTCGCGTTCTCAAAAGTTTTGACAAAATTCATCATTATACAACAGGAGAGGCACAACGTATTCTTATCCTTGATGGTGTCACACGAGATATCGTAGGTGAGTACGGCCCAGAAGGTATTGTCTTACAATAGAAGACCTCTAAACCTGTGCTATTCTTAAAACATTCGTTGATCCAGGCGTCCCGAAAGGAACGCCTGCTGTCAATACAAGCCGATCACCAGATTTAGCAAGTTTTTTCTGATGGGCAATCAATGTTGCTTTTTTGACTGTATCTGCAAATGAACTCACATCTGTGACATGA
>JAJFGT010000091.1 GCA_021776015.1 Alphaproteobacteria bacterium | reverse complement strand
ATGTCTGGCTGGAAGCCTAATCAATTTATTGAAGGTGAAGTTAAGGGGTTATTAAAAAACAGTACTTAAAGTTTTTATAATAAAGAATTCTCTATAGATTGTCTCGTGGTTTGAAGTAACAGCCTTATAAAGCAGAGATGTGCTATGTTAGAAAGGCCCAGAAAGAGTGTTGTGAAGAGTAATCTGTTCTTCTATATTCCTTTTAAAGGCCTTTTAAAGGCCTTTTAAGTGGTGAGTCGTGTATAAAACATGAAGGTTTCTATGTTTTAAAATAAAAAAATATAGGAAAAATAGCTCAAAATATCGTTTAATATCAATGGGATGTAAATAAGGCAAGAATAAGGCACTCTCTGTTCAAAAAAATGACACAATTTCATGTGATATTAGAACTATAAGAATTTTATAGATACCTCCAGTAAGGGATTTCTAAAGCTTAAAAGAACCAAATCGAAACCGCTGACGCTTAGCTCGCAGCGGTTTTCGTGATTCTAGGGACTTTTTCCTCTTCCTACCATTCTTCTTTCATATATTTACTGTGCCACTTTTTACGGCAATAATTTCCACATGAGAGGTATTTTATGCCAATCAAGTTGATTTTATGGCGCTAAATTATTCCCCAAATATTCATTATCATATTGATATATATAGTAAATATATATTGGCACACTCCCTGCATATTACCGTTTACGAGGAATAACTCGAGAAACAACAGACGGTATATAACAAAAAAATATATAAGGGTTAAGATTAGATGGAAAATGCTCAGTATATAGGTCTCTCACGTCAGATGGTGCTCCGCACAGGAATGGATTTGGTCGCCAATAATATTGCCAATGCGGGGACAGCAGGGTATCGAGCCCAAAACCCTCTTTTTTCAGAATATATATCTGATCCTAAGGGTGCCCGTGATCCCATTTCTATGGTGTATGATCGAGGGCAATATGATGTAACACGCCCCGGTGCTTTACAGCTAACGGGCAATCAACTGGATGTCGCTGTGATAGGGCCTGGATTTATAGGCGTCAACACACCCAATGGTGAAACTCATTACACACGATCTGGAAATTTTAGTCTGAATGCTCAGCACGAATTAGTGACAGCAAGCGGACATAACGTTGCCGATGCAGGAGGCGCTGTGATTTCCATTCCTGCAGATGCTCGAGATATATCTATTGATAGGGAAGGGCGTGTCTCTACACAAGATGGTGAAGTTGCTCAGATTATGGTCAAAGAATTTAATAATCCTCAAACTTTAGAGCCACAAGGAAATGGTCTTTATAAGACAGGGGAGGCTGGAAACACACCTCAAGGCACTGTTGTGCTTCAGGGGCAATTAGAGGGATCAAATGTCGAACCAGTCGTTGAAATGACTCGTATGATTCAAATCTCTCGGGAATATCAATCATTACAAAGGTTTATGCAAACGGATCATGATCGACAACGGACAGCTATTCAAAGATTGGGACGTCCTGCAGGGTCATAAATAGGAATAAAACAATAAAAGTAAGTGAGTAAGAAGGAGATATAAGATGAGATCATTAGGAATTGGTGCAACGGGTATGCTGGCTCAGCAAATGAAAGTTGATGTTATTGCCAACAATTTAGCAAATATGGGGACAACAGGGTTTAAACGCCAGAGAATTGAGTTTCACGACTTAATGTATCAGAATATCACGCGTCCTGGGACATCCTCCTCATCTGCGGATACAACAACACCTTCTGGATTGCAGTTGGGACTTGGTGTAAAAGCTATCGCAACGTACCGAATTCACACACAGGGATCTGTTTCTTTGACGGACAGCTCTCTTGATCTTGCGATAGATGGAGAGGGGTTTTTACAAATTGAACTTCCTAATGGGGATGAAGCCTATACGAGAGCAGGATCTCTTCAATTAAATCAAGATGGAGAAATTGTAACCAATGAAGGATTTCGTGTAGAGCCTGGAATTACTGTTCCTGAAGATATTACAAATCTTGAGATCAACAGAGATGGTCAAGTTTTTGGACGTATGCCAGGTCAAGCATCTTTGGTTGAAATTGGCCGTTTTGATATGGTGATGTTCATCAATCCCGCTGGCTTAGAGGCTATTGGAGACACTAACTTTGTAGAAACAGAAGCATCTGGTTCTCCCATTGTTGGGAATCCAGGAGAAGAAAATTTTGGAACAATTATTCAAGGTGCTCTTGAGCAATCAAATGTGGACTCAGTCAAAGAGATTACAAATATGATCGCAGCTCAACGTGCCTATGAACTTAACTCTCAGGTTATCAGTACTTCTGATGAAATGATGGGAACGATTACACAATTGAGATAATAAAAGGAAAACTGTAGCTTCGGCTGAGGTTATGTAATAGAAGGAGACAGAAAGTAAGGAGAGTATTATGAGACAGTATGCATCCATAAAACCCTCGGTCAGACGAGGAGAGTTGAGAATAAGAGAGTTAAACCTCCAAGATAGAGGGCTTTTGACGCTTGGCATGATTGCAATAAAAAGCTTTTTGTTCTCAATTCTAATCGGTGCATTCATGATGGTGGTCTGTGTTCAAATTAGAGCAGCCACGGCAACAAATTTAAAAAATATCGTGATTGTGCAAGACGATATTCTTCGTATTGGAGATATTTTTGAGCAAGCAGGAGGACAAGCCGATATTGTCATTGGACGAACCCCTTTACCAGGGAAAGAGATGATTTTGGATGCTAGAACCTTAATGCGGATTGCGCGCTCCATCAATCTCTCATGGACTCCTGAATCTGCTTTGGATCGGGTTGTAATAAAACGAGAAGCCACCTTAGTTGAGCTGAGTACAATTCATGATGCCCTTTTCAAAGAACTCGCTAAAAAGGGTTTGGAAGGGAATCTGGATATCGTCATTCAAAATACACAAAACATATTGCCACAAATGATTCTTCCTCGCTCAGAAATGGGAACTATTGAGATTAAAAATTTACGTTATAGACCAGAAAAGGGATTGTTTGAAGCAACTCTTGTGTCACCATCTCTTGAAAACCCTTTAAAAACAGTCTCTGTAAATGGAGCTATTTATAAGCGAGTGATGCTCCCTGTGTTGAATACTTCTTTAAAAGCAGGTGACATTATCGGAGCTTCTGATCTTACCTATGTAGATGTACGTCAACGGGATCTTCCAAAAGGAACATTGTTGCATTTAGCTGATATTCAAGGAATGTCTGCCTATAAACCATTGGATGCTGGAAAACCTTTAAGAAACACAGACATTGCTCTTCCACAGCTTGTTAGTCGAGGAGGGTTCGTAACAATTCTTTATAAAGGGGGAGGAGTCTCTCTTTCTGCTAAAGGGAAAGCTCTTCAAAATGGGACAAGAGGAGAGTTAATCCGCGTGGTGAATTTATCAAGTAATAAACATTTACAGGGAATGGTGACTGCTGATCATCAAGTCTCAATATATTAGGAAAAAGGAGTATAATTTATGACTTTATATAGACAAAATATACTAAAAAATATGGGGCTTGCTCTTGTTGTTACAACGACATTGAGCGCCTGTGGTGCGTCAAATAGATTGGCCAGTGTCGGACAAACGCCAGATGTAACGCGGATTGAAAATCCAGCCAAATCTGATTCTATAAAAGCCATCCAGATGCCAATGCCTGAGCAGGAAATTGCTCTAAAGACAGGAAATTCATTGTGGTCATCTGATAAAAAAAGCTTTTTTAAAGATCAAAGGGCTGGAGAGGTTGGCGATATTCTTACCGTTATGATTGATATTGATGATGAAGCTGATATTGAAAATAAATCAGAGCGGAGTCGTTCAAGCACAGAAGATGCAGATTTCAATAGTTTTCTTGGGGTTGAAAACAACTTGGGGCATTATTTCCCAGAGCCAGTAACGGGATCTGATATCGTAAATTTAGGATCGAATTCTCGTCATTCAGGGGATGGGAAAACAGAACGCGATGAGCAAGTTAAATTGCAACTTGCGGCTGTTGTAACGCAAGCCCTTCCTAATGGAAATCTTGTGATTGTAGGACGTCAGGAAGTGCGTGTTAATTTTGAAAAGCGAGTGCTTGAACTTGCAGGAATTATTCGTCCTGAAGATGTAACAATTGATAATACAATTTCTTATGAAAAAATTGCTGAGGCTCGGATTTCATATGGTGGAGAAGGACAAATTACAGATGTACAGCAACCTCGTTATGGGCAGCAAGTCTACGATATCCTTTTCCCTTTCTAAACCTAAAAGTTTCATAATACCCTAACTACGCAAACTTTAGCACCGAGAGTAATCTCGGTGCTTTTTTGTACTTAAGTATTTAATTCTTCTAAGAATAGTTTTGTCATTTGTTGTAGTTTTTGTTCTGGAATTAAAAGTTTACTGGATATCTTCCAGATAGCATCAAATGTACTTTTTTGTAGAGTGACAAGCTCGTCACTTTCTATGATAAAGGCACTGCATTCTTTTAAAGATGAACAGAAGAGAACTTTATTTTCGTAAATCCAATATCCCATAGTGCTTTCCAAGAAAGAAGGCGCCATTCGAATTTCACGTTTAAAAACCTCTCCTGTTCCTAAAAAAGGATGTTGTTCAACCGCCATGGTTTCTTCTCTTGGCCACAAGGCATAATAGTGAATATTTTGACGAACCCGTTGTTTATTATGTTCTTTCCAAAAATCTGGAGGCATCATGGTCATCATGGCTTTTCCAGGCCAGAGTAAGTGACAAGAAATATCTCTGTAATTTAAAATATCAAAAAGAGCTTGTTGTACCTCGTTAATGCCTTCAAAATAATGGAATTTTGGTATCAGAGCATGCGTAGACATCTTTGCCTGAAGGTCTGGAACAGCCTCTAAAAATGAAACATATTTTTTATCAAAATCATCTTTTTCATTTTTAAAAAGAGTTAGAATTTTTTCGGGAGCCTCAGGGATGAAAATCTGTGTTCCATCTTTTTGAGAGCGTTTTACCAATCCTACTTTTTGTAATTTATTTAATAAATCATAGATCGTTGTACGAGCCTTACCATGTGTTTTAGAAATATTTCCAGCTGTAGATGGCCCCATTTCTAAAAGACACAGATAAAGTGCAGCTTCATCTTTACTGACTCCAATTTTTTCTAGGCTTAGCTCA
>JAJFGT010000010.1 GCA_021776015.1 Alphaproteobacteria bacterium | reverse complement strand
AAGGAAAAAATATGAAAACATTATTTAGATTTATTCATCGTTATTGTGCGCGCCTCATGCAGGAAATGCGATATTTCCATATAAAATATCTTGTTCAGCATATAGGAAAAGGCACAAAATTCTATGGTTCTGTGACGCTTTATTTTCCTGAGAATATATCAATTGGTACTCAATGCACAATCAATCATGGAGTAATCTTAAATGGTCGGGATAAAATAGAAATTGGAAATAACGTTCGTATATCTCCGAATACGATTATAGAAACTGGATATCTGGATTTTCGTTCTACTCAACATACGCTCGAACATAAAAGTAAACCCATCATTATTAAAAATGGGGCCTGGATTGCATCTGGAGCAAGAATACTGGCAGGCGTAACAATTGGAGAAAATGCCATCATCGCTGCGGGAGCCGTCGTTACAAAAAATGTACCTAAAAACACTATCGCAAAGGGGGTGCCTGCTACAATGCATAAACTGGAAAATAGAGAATGAATACTTGTCTGCCCCCGTCAGGTTAGGTTGACAGATAGTATCTATTGATAAATAAGATGAGAAGCAAGAAATTAATTTTGAATTTGGACTATTTTATGACAGAAAAACATCCCCTTATTACCATTGGTATTACCTGCTTTAATGGAGAAGACCTTATTGTAAAAGCCCTAGAGCATGCTCAAGACCAAGATTGGCCAAATTATGAGATCCTCATTGTGGATGATTGTTCACAAGATAATTCTGTGGCTATGATTTCTGAATACATAAAAGGAAAGAAAAATATTTTTCTGTTTCAGCATGAAGAGAATAAAGGGTTTCCTTCTGCGTTGAATACCATCGTTCAACATGCAAAAGGAGAATATATTACTTTTTTTGATGATGATGATACCAGTGCGTCGGATCGTCTTACAAAGCAATATCAAAGAATTTCACGTATGATTGAGGAAAAGAAAACGCCTCTTGTAATGTGTTACACAAATCGTGATGTAAAATATGCAGGTTCAAATGAAATCGCGTATAGTTTTACATCTATTGGATCACAATTAGGACAAGAACCTCATGGGGAGATCGTTGCCGATTATATTCTATGGCACTCTGGAAAAATTGGATATCAATGGGGGATGTTTGGAAGTTGTACTCTTATGATTCATAGAGATATTTTTAAAAGCCTTGGAAATTTTGATCCTCAATTTAGACGGAATACTGAATGGGATATGGCTGTACGCTGCGCTTTACAGGGTGGTTATTTTATAGGGGTTAATGAAGCGCTTGTTACACAAACAAAAACACCTACAGCTGACAAAGCGGGTACAAAACCTTTAATGTATTCCCTTTTGTTGAGAGAGAAATATCAAGATTATCTTAAAAAGAAACATGTTTATTTTGCATCTCGATTGATGGCAAGATCTCGATTTCATGGAGGAAAGGGGCGGTCAAGTACCTCTCTTGCTTATACTCTCTTTGCTATGCTAGTCTCACCACACGTAATGGTCGATAAGGTCCAGAAAACAATATCAAAAATGAAGTGAATATTTATGTCTGACATATTTCCTCTTATTACTATTGGTATGACAAGCTTCAACGCAGAAGATTCTATTGTACAAGCCATTGAAAGTGCCTTAGCCCAAGATTATCCTAATACAGAAATTTTAATTGTTGATGATTGTTCTTCTGATTCTTCTCGAGATGTCATCCAAAAAACGATTGAGGGACATAAGAATATTCGTTTAATCCCCCATAAAGAAAACACGGGATTTGCAGGCGCGCTTAATACAATCATTCAAAATGCACAAGGTGAATTTATTGCTATTTTTGATGATGATGATATCAGTCTACCTCAACGACTTTCGGCACAATATCAAAGAATTGTAGAGTATGAGAAAGAATTCTCAACTCATCTTGTTTTATGCCATGTAGCCCGTATCCAAACCTATGAAAATGGTTTTAAGCGCTATGAACAGACGATTGGAACGAATATAGGAGTCTCCCCATCTGGAGAAGATGTTGCTAAAAGAGTCTTATATGGTGATTTGGGAAAACACGGCAAAAATATTGTAGGGTCTTGCGCTAATTGTGCTCGAATGGGGCGTACAGAGACTTTTCGTGCTCTTGATGGATTTGATGCCACAATGCGTCGAGGTGAAGATACAGATTTCTCCATTCGATTTGCATTATTAGGAGGACATTTTGTGGGTGTTGAAACACCCCTTGTGTACCAAAGTATGACAACAGGAGATGAAAAAACACTCGACAAAGAATACGCTGTAGAAAAAGCATTTACGATGAAATATAAAGATTATCTAGAGCGTATAGAATGGTATGATTTTGCACTTAAATGGCTTGATATACGCTATGCAAATTATCATAAAGAAAGAATGAAATTTTTTATTTTACTCACAAAAATGTTTGTTAAGTATCCTGTAAAAACGATCAAAAAATTGATCTGGTCTCTTCCTGCACATGGCACACGCAAGTCATTCAAAAAATGGCATCTTGGTGAGTTGGCATCCCCTGTTTTGAAGGCACAAATTTGATGGAATCTTATCCAAAAATTACAATTGGTATCACAAGTTTTAATGCGGAAGATTCCATTACACGAGCCATTGAAAGTGCCTTAGTCCAAGATTATCCTAATACAGAAATTTTAATTGTTGATGATTGTTCTTCTGATTCTTCTCGAGATGTCATTCAAAAAGCGATTGAAGGGCATGAGAATGTCCGTTTAATTCCTCATAAAGAAAACACGGGATTTGCAGGCGCGCTTAATACGATCATTCAAAATGCACAAGGTGAATTTATTGCTATTTTTGATGATGATGACATCAGTTTACCTCAACGATTAATGATACAATATAAAAGAATAACTTCATATGAAGAGCAAGAGGGAACAACACTTCTTGCTTGTTGGGGGTCGGGGTATAAGCAGTACGATAATGGGTACAAAGCACCCTTTCAAGCAATTGGATCACAACCTAAGATTCCAGTCGGCATAGATTTGATTCAATGTCAGCTTTACATGGGGCGCAATCCAGAAGTCTTTTTTGGATGCGGGACACCAAGCTGCTCTCTTATGGTACGTAAATCAACATATGATGAAGTTGGTTTGTATGACACGTCTATGCGTCGTACAGAGGATACGGATTTTGTATTGCGCTTAGCAAAAAAAGGAGGACATTTCATAGGGTGCCCAGAAGAAATTGTTATTCAATCAGCATCGGTCGGTCATGATAAACGCCCTGAAGTTGGATATCAAAGTGAACTGAATCTTGTAAAAAAACATCAGGATTTATTCAATCCTCCTCGTCGTTATGGATATGCTCAAAATTGGATCAAATTGAGATATTATCATTTTGGACAGCAGCGATTGAAATCAATATTGACTCTTATAGAGCTCTTTACAAAATATCCCATATGGACGTGGGAACAATTTTGGCGTTCTGCCCCTAAACGTTTGGCACATGAAATGCGGATGAACAAAGATTTATGAAAATTCTTATTATGAACCGTAAATATGGCTCTGTTTTTGGAGGCGTCGAATACATGTCGATTTCTCTGGCCAATGTGATGGTTGAACGAGGGCATGAATGTCATATTCTTTCTTTAGATCAAAAAGATGCAGAAATGTTTTATGATCTGCACCCAGATATTAAGTGGCACAAAATTGCAAAAATTATAGCGGATAAAAAGGCGAATTGGAGAGAGAGATTTTCTCGATTTCAGACAATCAGAAAGATCTTAAAATCTGAACAGATTGATGTTGCTATTGGATTTCAGGATGGTGCATATTTAAGTTTAGTCACTGCGGCATTGGGAACAAATATTCCTGTGATTGCGGCAGAACGAAATGCTCCCTCTAGATTTGATTTTATTAGGGCAGGAAAGTTTCGTCACATAAGATTTAATAGCTTTCGCTTAGCAAGTGTTATAACGGTTCAATGTCCGAGCTACGTTACGCAATATCCAGCTTATTTGAGGCACAAAATTGAAATAATTGCTAATCCTGTATTTCCCGTAGAAGAGAAAGAAACTTCAGCTCTTATACAAAAAAAACCTAAAAAAATACTTTTGTCTGTTGGACGTTTGGCCTTTCAAAAGAATTATACAGTTTTGATTGATGCCTTTTCAGAATTAGTAGAAGAGTGTC
>JAJFGT010000090.1 GCA_021776015.1 Alphaproteobacteria bacterium | reverse complement strand
TATGGTGAAGCCCAGCATCTTTTTGTGTATTCCAGTTTTTTAGACGAATTTCAGATGCCTGTGTTTGAAGATCTTCCTGAGTAATTTTTCCAGCCCAGTATGCTTCAACGGCTTTCTTTAATTCTCGTTTACCGCCAATACGAGGAAAACCGAGATTTGTTGCTAAAATCATAATCCTATCTCCTTACGATAGAGTGTTATTCAATGGAAGACATTAAACATGAACTCTTATCATTCAACAAGAGTTGATAGAAAATAATTATGCCTAAGCTTTAGAAAGTTTTTGAGCGGATTTTTCTGAAGAAGAAAAAAGATCTGGTCGTGCTAAAGTTAACCCAAGTAAAAACCATAAATAGCGAGCATATAATATTTGATGTACAAGAGAAAAGAGGGCAAAGAGGATCATAACAAGAATCATGGCTTGAGCACTTACGCCATAAATATCTTGTCGTGTTTTATAAGTTCGCCACAACGAGATAAGAGCCATAATATAAAAGGCACCAAAAACAAAGGCTCCGACACATCCGAGTTCTGTAAGAACCCATAATGCGCTATTGTCGATTTGGTCAATAAGTTCACCACGTTTTTCTTCTTGGTATTCTAGAAAACCTCCAATGCCTGATCCCCATATTTTATGTTTTGACCAGAGTTCCAGCGCATCTTCTGCAACGATGATACGGATTTTGTCTGTTTGTGCTGTTAAGTCATGAGCCACTAACTCAGAGATTTTCCTATCTTGTCCTTCACGAAATACAGATTGAGGGTCATGTTTATACATCAATCCAATAATCAATGATGAAAGGAGAAGGGCTGGTATAATCATCCGAAGGCTATATTTGAATTTGGATAGTAGAAACCATAAAATGATACATCCTGTTCCAATCCATCCTGCTCGAGATCCATTGAATATCATTGCAAGGGGAAGACAAAACCAGAGAACATAGGTTAAAAATATTTGAAGTTTAGGGATGAGCATTATTTTATGTGCATCGAAATATGTGTAAAAAATAACAGCACAAAGCATTAAAAAGGCAAAGGCATTTCGATTGCCCATAAATCCTGAAAATTGGATGTAGGTTTCTGTTCTATTTATATAATAGCTTCCAAGTTGAACCATAAAAAACCAAGTGGTTCCGCATATAATTGTTATAAGAGCAAAAAGAAGAAAGGCTCTCATACATATAAGGAGTGCTTTTTCTGTGAAGTTTGTAATGATCCACCCTGCGAAGAAAATATATCCTGTTAAAATTCCCCAACCAATACCTCGATTCAGCAATGCCCAGTGACTAATATATCCATATTGAATATAGGCGTTTATAAGCCCAACTAAAATGAGACCTATAAGGCTATAAAACCATATATCGTTGCAAGGGCTTTGCCATTTGGGCCAGAATGTTTTGTGCATGATCAGACTAATAAGTACAAAAAGCCCAGCAAAGATGAGAACGAAATCACCAAGATTAAGACGCAGCCCCATATAGGAGTCTGTCGCACCAAATAAAATCTGTATTTGAATTCCAATACCTAAAGCACAAAGAAGAAGATAAATCAGAAAATGTGTATGATTTCCTAGCATGCGAGTAGGTTTCAAAGTGTTATTGTTGTTTTTACAGGTTTACGGTTTTGTATGAACCATGTTGGGAGTCCAACAAGCAGGGCGGAAAGAAGACCCAGTAATCCGATCTGGATAGAGACAATAAAAGCATCTTCTATGCCAACTCCCAATAAGCCTAGTCCATAAACAAAGGCACCTTCTCGAACACCCCAGCCGCCAATTCCAATGGGCAAACTTGCCACGATAGCAATCATAGGAAGAACGGTTAAAAGTTGAACAAATTCAACTTCTATCCCTGCGTGCTGCATGAGGATATAGACGGCGCCAAAATAGAAAAGCTGTGCAATTAAACTTACGGTTACGATGGAGGCAAATAAGCGTGGTTTTACAAAAATAGATTGCATGTGCTTTATTGTACAAGCAACTTTACGAGAAGATTGTAGAAATGAACCATGTTTTGTTTTTGAAAAGGCAAATAAACCAACAAGTAAAAGGGTAAAAAGTCCCAATAAACTGGCAATCATAACGGAAAGTTCTGCGCCCATATGAACTTTAGCAAGAGGCATAAAAAGAGCTGCTAAGATCAAAAGAGCAAGAATTGTCATTAACCGATCAATAAGGCTAGCCCCTAATGCAAAAAGTAGAGAAATCTTTTGACGGACAGTTAAAATAACACGGACAGCAAGTCCACTGATGGATGTTAAAAATATAAAATTTGCAATTAGAGCAGCAAACGTAATTTGGAGTGCTGTCCTATAATTCATACGATTGCGCCCTGTATTGACAATGAGGTACCAGCGAATTCCGAGGATAAGTGTTTGGATAGCAAGCATTACAAAGGCACATCCTAAAACCCAAACAGAAATATCTGCGAAGGATGGACTCATCTCTCCCCAATTGATCTGGACAGCGATAATAGCCAACAGTCCAATTGATATTAAAATTTTAAGATAAAGTGCGTTAGATAAACCTGACATACCTCTTTATGTACCATATGCTTTTGGTAAGGAAAAGAAAGATTTTGATATGAAAGATTTCTGTGATTCAAGTTTTTCTTGAAGATGTGATTAATTTTATCTATATGTAGGATTGGGAAGTCGGCGTGGGCAGACAGTTTGCCAACTCGGTCAGATCCGAAAGGGAGCAGCCGCAACAGATTCGTTTGGGTTATGTCCGGCTTCCTACTTTCATCTTTTTAATTTCTTTCATGCATATTTCAAAGGAAACCATATGTTCGATTTAACAGGGAAAACAGCTTTAGTTACAGGTGCAACAGGTGATATTGGGGCTGCGATTGCCAAATCTTTGCACGCACAAGGTGCCAGTGTTGGAATTTCAGGTCGTAATGAAAAAAAATTAGAAGAACTTTCGCAGGTCCTAGGGTCACGTGTTTACGTTCTTCCTGCTGATCTTTCCTCTAATGAAGATATTTTAGATCTCGTCAAACGTGCGATTGAAGCCATGGGGCCAATTGATATTTTGGTTAATAATGCAGGATTGACACGAGATAATTTGTCTTTACGGATGAAAGATGAAGAATGGCAAGAAGTTCTAAATGTTAATTTAACAGCTCCTTTTCAATTGGCGAAGGCTGTTCAACGAGGAATGATGAAAAATCGTTATGGGCGTATTATAAATATTGCGTCTGTCGTTGGAGTGACTGGGAATCCAGGGCAATGTAATTACGTTGCATCTAAGGCGGGTTTGATCGGATGGTCAAAGGCTATGGCACAAGAGATTGCTAGTCGTGGTATTACAGTTAACTGTATCGCTCCTGGTTTTATTGCAACAGCTATGACGGATTCCTTGACTGATGATCAAAAGGAAACAATTAATGCAAAAATACCGGCAGGGCGTATGGGGACAGCTGATGAAATTGCCTCAGCAGTCGCTTATCTTGCCAGTGAAGAAGCAGGCTATGTGACGGGTGCTACGCTTCATGTTAATGGCGGTATGGCGATGATTTAATCGAAATGAACTTCGAGGGGAGTAAAAACTATCCACACATTGTTTTCCTCTCTTCTTTGTTAAACGTTCGATTTTAAGATTATTACATGCTACCAAAATAAAATTCTTGCAATTGGCATGGATGCTCGATATGTTCACGCCCGATTGATTTATATCGATTTATAGACGTAAGACTATACGTAAAACGAACAGAAAAGGAAAAATTATGAGTGACGTAGCCGAACGCGTAAAAAAGATTGTTATTGAACATCTTGGCGTAGAAGAAAGCAAAGTTTCAGAATCCGCAAGCTTTATTGATGATCTTGGAGCAGATTCACTTGATACTGTTGAGCTTGTCATGGCATTTGAAGAAGAATTCAGTATTGAAATTCCAGATG
>JAJFGT010000089.1 GCA_021776015.1 Alphaproteobacteria bacterium | reverse complement strand
CTTTTTCAGGAAAAACACCCGTTTCACTGGCAGGAAATTGTACATCTGTCATTCCTTGCCAGGGACTTAAATTGTCAAAAACTCTAAAGTCTTGTGGGAATTCAACAGGCTTATAGACAACTCTTTTCTCGTCCTCATCATAGGACAACTCAACAAAACCCGTTAAAGGAAAGTCTTTGCGTTGAGGATGTCCTTCAAATCCATAATCCGTCAAAATACGACGATGGTCAGGATGATCTGAAAACATCACACCATACATATCCCAAACTTCACGTTCTGCCCAATTTGCCGCACTATAAATATCAGAGACGGTTGGAACAAGTGTGCTTTCATCCGTAGTAAGTTTAATACGAATTCGTATATTGTGAACCAGTGACAAGAGATGATAAACGACGTCAAAACGCTCCTCTCTATCAGGATAATCCACACCGCATATATCAATCAATTGTTTAAATAAACATTGCGGGTCATCCCGTAAAAAGACAAGAAAATCATGAATATATAGTTTGCTTGTTTTTAGTGTTAATTCGTTGTGGAGAATTTCATAACTTTGAACGGCTTTTTCTGTATGAGATTGAATATATTGAGCTAACTCGAATAAACCAGAGCCGTCATCTTCTATTTTATTATTCTCTTGCATCGTCAAATCAATTCTATCTTGTTAACCGTGTGTCTTCACGTTGAATTTTTTTCTGTAACTGTAGAAGACCATATACAAGAGCTTCCGCGGTAGGAGGACATCCTGGGACGTAAATATCCACAGGAACAATACGGTCACACCCTCTTACAACAGAATAGGAATAGTGATAATAGCCCCCTCCGTTGGCACAGGATCCCATAGAAATCACCCAGCGAGGTTCAGGCATTTGATCATAAACACGACGAAGGGCTGGTGCCATTTTATTTGTTAGTGTTCCTGCCACGATCATAACATCAGACTGACGTGGGGATGGACGAGGAATAATGCCGAAACGATCAAGATCATAACGGCTCATATAAGCATGGATCATTTCAACCGCACAGCAAGCCAAACCAAACGTCATAGGCCAAAGAGACCCTGTTCGGGCCCAGTCAAAGAGCTTGTCTGTAGAGGTCAACAGAAAGCCTTTTTCTTGAAGCGTTTGAGCAATAGCGGCAGGAAGAACGTCCTGCTCTTGTGGGCGAGGAAATCCTATTTTTGTTTGAAGTGGTGCTTGAGGCGCACCTATAATATGACGGTCATCACTCATTCCCAGTCTAAAGCCCCTTTCTTCCATTCATAAATAAATCCAACAGTCAAAATACCCAAAAAAACAATCATAGACCAAAAACCAAATAATCCAATTTTCCCTAAGGTCACTGCCCAAGGAAACAAAAAAGCGATTTCTAAGTCAAAAATAATAAATAAAATCGCCACAAGATAAAAACGGACATCAAATTTAGAACGTGCATCAGAGAAAGCATCAAAGCCACATTCATAGGCCGCGTTTTTTTCTGAATCAGGATTCCTTTTTGAAACAAGGAAAGACATCAGTAACATACACAGAGATAGGCCTCCTGCAATAAACAAGAAAACAAGAATGGGGAGGTACTCTAAAAGAAATGTGTTTGAAGCCATGACACTCGAATTTTACACTTATTTCATATCATATCCAGAAAGAATATAAGATTATCCCCCTCCCTATAGACGGGGAGAAGGATTCTTTAATTTAAGACACAGAAGAAAAGGCTAAAAAAATCAAAACCCACTTGCAGGAGAAAGGTTGGCCCCTAATATTGTTGACAGATCAGCACCATTCAGAGTCATAGATCCTTTATCATCAAGCTTAAAAGCATAGCTATAAGAATCAGAATCAGTTTCCTTTTGACCCACCATTTGCATAATTGAAAGATACGCCAGTATTTTTTGAGTTTCAGGTAAGGCTTTCAAAGAAGAAGTCAGCGCACTTAATCCCAAAATTTTACCATCAATGACGGCTGTCAACATTTTAGTTGCCCTCGCATTCGCCAAAGCAGTCCCCTCAACCTTCATATTATAATCTGGGCCTTCAAGTGAAAGGTTTCTAATATCAAGCTGCGTTCCTGAGGCTGTCAACATTGCAGGAAGACGAATAAGAAGTTGAGTCTTAAGATTGGTAGGATTTATTTGTCCTTGCTCAACTTGCCTCACTGAATTTTGTCCCATTTCTACAATCGAAGGCAAGGGGATATTACTTAAGCCTAGATTTATATTTGCTGTATTGGGAACAAGAGATGAAAAAAGCTGGCTTCCATTAGCAAATTGTTGAATCTGAGATTTTGGAACAGCATATCCAAAAGAGATATCAAGAGCAGATTTTTCTTTTTTTAAGTCACTCAGAGCAAGAGCAATATTGAAATGCTCCATCAACATTTGATTTCTAGAAGAAGTAGAGGGGGCCCCTTTATAACTTGCACTTTGGGCTACAGAAGGTTCATGAATCTCGATATTATCTCCATTAAGCCTAACAGAGAACCCCTCACTTCCCTTAAAGAAAGAATCCAAAAATAGAGACAACATTGAACTAGAAGATGGTGTGACTGTATCTGTTAGACTTCCTCTTATAGTCTCTTTTTGTGTTCCGCTTAAAATCTTTCTCATTTCATCTTGGACCTTTTTATAAAGGGCCACGTCATAGCCTGTCATTTCAGCAAAGAGTGTTAGTCTATCTGCTTTAAAAATGACTTCATCATCCTTTTTAACATTCGCTCCGACTAGGCTGTACTCGGAAGCACCAGAGAAAAAACCTTCTTTAGATTCTTCCATATTCAAAAAAAGCGTTAGACTAGGTATATTTGCTGTAAAGTTTTCTTTCATTGAAGATACTTTAATATCATCATACTTAGCCTTTAGCTTTGAAAAACTATTAAGATCCTGGTTAAAAACACCGCCAAATCGTTGAGTTCCAATATTTATTGTTGTCACAGCTACATTATCGTGCCCATATGATGTCATCGTAGTGGGTAAGGATATTGCCATTTTCCATTCCCCAGCATTTTCGGTAGGGACACCATTGGCACTTATTTTTCAAATATCTATACTGC
>JAJFGT010000088.1 GCA_021776015.1 Alphaproteobacteria bacterium | reverse complement strand
GCCACTGTCCGTGTCAAATATATTGACGAGAATAATAAGCCTCAAGAAAATGCCTTTGATGGACTGGGTGCTCATTGTATTCAACATGAGCTAGATCATTTAAATGGTATTGTTTTTGTAGATCATTTATCACGCCTCAGAAAAAATATTATTGTCCGAAAAATTGCTAAAATCAAAAAAGAGATGGATGTCCTCTAGGTGATAATATTTTCATCACTCAATACACTTTTAAATTATCCTATTTTTGGTCGCGGATTTCGTCCCTTTTTTCTTTTAGGTGCCTTATATAGTATCTTTAATCTACTGATGTGGGGAGGATTTTATGCTGGATTTATTGTTCCTCCTTCTGTTTTCTCCGATCCTGTTTTATGGCATGCCCATGAAATGATTTATGGATTTTCTATTGCGATTATCTCTGGTTTTTTACTAACGGCCATTGCAAATTGGACAGGGACAGCCCCGACAAAACATCTTCCATTAGCAGGGCTATGCCTTCTTTGGATTTCTGGTCGCATAGTCATGAATTTTGAAATGGGCTTGCCATCCATAATCATTTTTACAATCGAAGGTGCCTTTATCCCTGCTTTGATTATTATCCTATCGATTCCGCTTCTTAAAAATTGGAATAAGCGTAATTTTATATTCTTGGCCCTTCTAAGCTTTTTGTCGATCTGCAACATAATCTGTCTTGTCACAGAAGATCGTTATGCCCTCTATAGCGCCATTCTTATTATTATAGCAATAATTTCTCTTATTGGAGGGCGGGTTATTCCTGCATTTACAGTCTCAGCTCTACGGCAAAAAGGGCATAATGTCACTCAAACCCCCCAAATGAAACTAGATGTCCTAGCTCTGCTTTCCTTACTCTCTCTTATTATAATTCTTATAGTTATTGGAACAGATGGTATAATATTAGCAATAATGGCATTCATCTCTAGCTTTATTCATGCGTTGCGGATGCGTCGCTATCACACACGGAAAACATTGAATGATCCGATAGTTTGGATTCTGCATGCTGGATATGCTTGGGTTATTGTAGGTTTGTTTTTGATAGGTATATCTGCACTCAGCTCCCTCCCCTTCTCAATTGCTCTTCATGCCTTAACTGTTGGTGCTATTGGGTCTATGACGCTTGGCATGATGTGTCGTGTCACCCTTGGACACACAGGACGAAACCTGATTGCAACGAAACTCACAATCCTAAGTTTTGTTCTCATGCAATGTCTCGCTTTGATCCGTGTGGGAGGCGCCATCCTTTATCCAGAAAGCATGTCGTTATGGATATCACTCTCTGCGTTTTTATGGAGCATCTGTTTCGGTCTTTACATTTTTGTTTATGCGCCTATTCTATGGCAACCAAGAGCAGATGGACGTCCTGCCTAAATCCTCTTACATTTTTAAAGCCATGGATATTATAAAAACACCCTCTCCAAACTATAATGAACGCGCAAAAAACGCTGTTCCTCGTACTCTTATTCTCCATTATACGGGCACCCTCACAGGACAAGAAGCAGCAAAAGCATATCTTGATAAAGAATGCGCCTTAAGCCCTCATTACTTAGTTGATATAAATGGACACATCACTCAATTCGTAGATGAAGAGAATAGAGCATGGCATGCAGGAAAATCCTATTGGGAAGGAGACGATGATATCAACTCTACGTCCATAGGAATTGAAATTGTGAATGGAGGACATGTCCATAATCTTCCTCATTTTCCTTCACTACAAATAAACGCCCTCATCAATTTATGTCAGGATATCATTAAACGCCATTCTATATCTCCTCTGAATGTCTTGGGACATTCAGATATTGCTCCAGGTCGAAAGCTCGATCCAGGAGAGATATTTCCATGGAAACATCTTGCAGAACATGGGATTGGATTTTGGCCCAATCCAACTCCAGAAGATTTTGCATGTCACGATATAGGCGTCCGAACAGGGCTTACACAATGTGGCTATACAACTAACTGTGAAGATGTTGTATTAACACGAGAATTTCAACGTCACTTTGAGCCCGAATTATTTAAGAAGAAACAGCAGGGACAAGTTTCAAACCGAACCCATGCCTTGATTGCCTGTATTTTAAGAGAAAAGAAGAGACAATAAGTCAAAAGTTTGTCATACTGCCTAGTAACCAGTCAGTCGGACAGTTGCTTCTTTTTTAAAGGAGAGGAAAGTCTGGGCATCATGGGAATATGGCGCTGGCTAACGGCCAGACAGCGTGAGCTGATGGAAAGTGCAGCAGAGAGGAGACCGCCTTTTGTCTCTTAAATGAGGTAAAGGGTAAGGGTGAAAGGGTGTGGTAAGAGCACACCGCGTTTCTAGTGATAGAAATGGCATGGTAAACCCCGCCAGATGCAAGACCAAATAGGGGAAACACATAATGTATTTCCACATTGTTTCTCGGGTAGGTCGCTTGAGTGTTCTAGTAATAGATCACCTAGATGAATAACTGTCGATAACAGAACCCAGCTTATAGACTGACTGGTTTTTTACTATTATAAATAATTATAATATTTGTATGTATAGAGTTAATTGTAATGAGTAAAAAGAAAAACCCACCGCCTTCCATTCCGGAGACACCTTGGAACTACCCATGGTTTATTGGCAATTTGAAAAAGG
>JAJFGT010000087.1 GCA_021776015.1 Alphaproteobacteria bacterium | reverse complement strand
GTATTTTTATTGCTAAAGTCTTTCAGGGTGGAGCTCAAAGTGACCTAGTGGGGCAGGCTAAACGTGATTTTAAAACTGTTCGTCACATAAAGCCTCCCTCAAGTCGACAAGATAGCTCAGAGACCTTCTTTATTGCGACAGGTTTTCGGAAAGAGTTATTTTTAAATAAAAAATGAGACTTATCAACACCATACACAAAGGAACAATAATATGACTCAAAAAAGCCCTGATAGCTCTGTGCATTGTTTTTTAATAGGAGATGGTGATTTGTCTATGTTGCAAGGCTTTTTTGGAGAAGCCGTAACAGAAAAAGGAGCAGGGCCTGGGTCTTGGAGCACGACAAATCTTTCATTGCAGAAATGTCCAGACGCGAAGCAGGTCTCACAGATACATCAATGTGGGTTTAAAATCCGTAGGAATACAGAAATTATTTACCTTGTTGATTAGTATATCCAGAAAATAGAGTGGAAAAATAAGGAAAATGCAATGAGTGAAGTAATTGGAGATGATATCCATGCCTATGAAATAAGATTTGCAGGGGATTTAGATGGTCATTTTGATTGTCCTGAGACCTTAATGCCGCACAAGTTCTTGTCTGTTCTGGAAATAGCTGTACGGAGGCCACTCGAATTGTATTTCAGGGAGATTTGTCAGTAGCCCAACAAAGAGAGTTGAATCAATATACTGTAGTGCCGATTACCAATCCTGATATTATCCGTACCCTTGTTCCAAGGATAAAACTTTAGAGTGGATCAGAATTCTTATTATGGTTAAGAGTATCAATTCTATTTGTGAGTTCTGTGCGTAAGGTTTCTAGCGCATCTATCTGATAATCTAAATCCCATTTTAAACTATGAAAAACCCAGTCTTTAGGATCATCGCTGATTCTTCCTTCCCATTCTCCTTTAATATAGGATAGCAATCCATAGACTTCAGAGCGATATCTAATACCCAATGTGTGACATTCATCAAATCCTGCTGCGGCATATGCGCCAAGCTGTTTTCGCATTTCTTTCTCATGCTCTTCCACATACCCATATCGTATTCTTAATTGTTTATCCTGCTCTCCAATTCTATTGATAGCATCTTCACGAGAACAAAAGTTGTCCTCCATATAGGTTTGAAGTTTTTCCTCGTATTCTTGTTCTTGTTCTTTACGCTCTTGCTCCTCTGATTCTTTAATGCGCTTAGACTCTTCATCTACAGCACTAAACCTTAGCTTTAAAAAATTTGGTTTTGCTAAAGCTCGTGCTCTACTTTTTTTGATCGTATCAAGGTGTAAAATTTTATCTATCATCCCATCAAGATATCTTAAAGTCTTTATATCTTGCAAATGATTCATGGTATCTATTTGTTTAAAAACAAAAATATAGAAACCAAGGTTGAGTCATTTTACTATATTTCCATAAAAATAAGCAATAACTATTCGCTCCAAAATTGATCGGGCACGAAATACTTTGTACGTATATTAAGAGCAAGGAAAATTTAAAAATTGAGGATAAAAGAAATCTATATGCTTTTTAGAGCTTCAAAAAGCTCAGTGAGGGCATTGTCTTCTGCAGGAGAAATACTTTGTTCTGTATGGAGGGATTTATTCGTGAGCTTAAAGAGGGTGTTTTGTATTTTTTCTCCCCAATTTTTTTCTCCTTGATCCCCTTCTCGAAAGGCTGTGGCAACGGCTTGAGCTGTTTCTTTAAGGGCTGATTTATACAAGGCTAAATCTTCAGGACTCATCTGTGCTTTAATCATTTTTCCACCTTTGACGGCATCCGCAATGGTAGTGTCAGATTCATGGGCCCAACGCTTATGAGAGGTTGTATGGCGAGCAGCTTCTGCTGTTAGATGTGCAATAAAAGGGCTTTTCTTATTTTTTTTTGAGAGGGTATTAAGAACCTGTATAAGAACTTTTTCTTCTTCGGCATCAGACGCTCCTTCATCATCCCCTTCATCGTCATCAGCATAACTCATCCATACGCCAACTTTATAGAAAATACTGATCAAAAATTCTTGCTCTTCAGGAACAAATACGCCGATATCACTCATAATATATACATCTTTCGTTTTACGACTTTGCCTCTATTATTTCTTCTACATCGCCCTCTGAGACATCTTCTGAGACTTGTACCAAGTCTTCTTTTGGAGCTTCTTCTGGGTTTTGTTGGATAAAGATATCAGAAAAAACCTCTGAAAAAATGGCTGTGAGTTCGTCAAGAGCCTTTCGTTCATGAGGGCTAATATTCAAAATTTCATCTTGTGACTGGATAGCGTTCCCTTGTAAAAAAGCCTGAAGTCTTTCAATCCAAAGTGTTATATAGGTTTTAAGACGTTCTCCAAAAGAAGCCTCGTCATCAAACTCACGATAGACCATAGCAACACTATAGGCAATTTCTATGAGGTTATCTTTAAAGGAAGAGAGTTCTTTTAAAGGAAGAGTCCGAGACAAAGTGATCATAGCTTCTCGACATTCATCAGGAACGGATTCAATATTTTCGTTCCATGAATCCCAACTGTCTTTATGGCGGATTGTTTGTTCCATAATTAACTGTGCAGCTTCGGATTTACAAAAATCTTCTGCATAGGCAATAATAATAGATTGTAGAGCCTGCTTTTCTTGAAAAGCAGCCTCATCTCCACCCCCAGCATCACTTTCAGATAGCCACATTCCTACACGATAAGGAAGGCGAATGAGTAGGTCTTTTTCATGAGAAGAAAAGGTAGTAAAATCAATCATGGGGTTACTCTATCAAGCATTAATAAGGACGACAATAGATTTATGCAGCGCGTACTTTCTTTGAAAGTGCCTCGACAACCGCATTTCCTAAACCAGCAGGAGATTCAGATACAACAAAGCCACATGAGCGCATCATTTCCATTTTGGCTTCTGCTGTGTCATCTCCTCCAGAAATAATCGCTCCTGCATGTCCCATACGTTTCCCAGCGGGAGCCGTTGCTCCTGCAATAAATCCAGCAATTGGTTTTTTATGTTTGAGAGATTTATAGTATTCAGCAGCTTCAATTTCCGCTGTTCCTCCAATTTCTCCGATCATCAAAATAGCTTCTGTTTCATCATCGTCCATGAAAAGCTCAAGGCAATCTATGAAATTTGTTCCATTAACAGGATCTCCACCAATTCCAATACAAGTTGATTGTCCCAGACCGACAGCACCTGTTTGTGCCACCGCTTCATAGGTCAAAGTTCCAGAGCGAGAGATAATTCCTATATTTCCACGTGTATGGATATGCCCCGGCATAATACCTATTTTACATTCATCGGGTGTAATAATTCCAGGACAGTTGGGGCCAATTAAACGGGATTTTGAACCTTCTATCGCTCGACGAACTGTAACCATATCTTTTACAGGGATTCCTTCTGTAATACAGACGATAAGTTCAATATCTGCATCAATAGCTTCCAAAATAGCATCTCCTGCAAAAGGAGGAGGAACGTAAATAACAGAGGCATTACAGCCAGTTTTTGCTCGCGCCTCAGCGACTGTATTAAAAACAGGAAGTCCAAGATGATCTTGTCCACCTTTATTAGGAGTGACTCCCCCTACCATTTTGGTACCGTAATCCATAGCTTGTTGGCTATGGAATGTCCCTTGAGATCCCGTGAATCCCTGACAAATAACTTTTGTATTTTTGTTTACAAGTACTGACATTTTAAAAATCCTTTATGTTTAGGCAAGTTAAGCAACTTTTGAGTGTTGGGTGGCAGCAACAATTTTTTCTGCGGCATCGCCTAAATCACTGGCTGGAATAATAGGAAGACCAGAGTTTGAAAGAATTTCTTTGCCCTTTTCTACATTTGTTCCTGCCAAGCGAACGACAAGAGGAACACTGAGAGAGACATCTTTTGCTGCGGCAACAATGCCTTCAGCAATAATGTCACATTTCATGATACCTCCAAAAATGTTCACTAAAACACCTTCAACCTTTGGGTCAGATAAAATAATCTTAAAAGCAGCCGTAACTTTTTCTTTATCAGCGCCGCCCCCGACATCCAAGAAATTTGCAGGTTCGCCCCCACAAAGTTTGATAATATCCATAGTGGCCATCGCAAGTCCTGCTCCATTGACCATACAACCAATATTTCCATCCAGAGATACATAGGATAAATCATATTTGTGAGCTTCTAGTTCTTTGGGGTCATCTTCTGTCTCATCGTGCATATCCGCCACTTTTTTCTGGCGATAGAGGGCGCTATCATCAAAATTAAGTTTTGCATCTAGTGCCATCACTTCATTTTGATCTGTAACAATCATGGGGTTGATCTCAATAATGGAGGCATCTAGTTCATTAAAGGCTTTATAGAGGGCCATAAAGAATCTCCCAGCGCTTTTCATAGCCTCTTTCTTTAATCCTAATCCAAATGCTAGTCGGCGTGCATGGTAGGATTGCATCCCCGTTGCGGGATCAATAGAAACTTTAAGAATTTTTTCAGGATGATTTTCGGCAACTTCTTCAATATCCATACCACCTTCTGTGGAGACAATAAATGTTAACCAAGACGTGGCACGATCCAAAAGGAGAGAGCAGTAATACTCTTTCTCAATATCAACACCATCAGTGATATAAAGTCGTTGGACTTCTTTCCCTGATTCTCCTGTTTGTTTTGTAACAAGAATTTGCCCAAACATTGCTTCTGCAGCATTTCGAACTTCATCTAAGGTTTTGCAAAGACGAACGCCACCTTTGCCCTCTGGATTATTCTTGAAATATCCTGCACCACGCCCTCCAGCATGGATTTGAGCTTTCACAACATAAAGGGGTCCGGGTAATGTTTCGGCGGCACGCACAGCGTCTTCTACATGAAAGGCAACAAGCCCATCTGGAATGGCCACTCCGTAGTCTTTCAATAACTCTTTTCCTTGGTATTCATGTACATTCATAATGAAATTTATCCTTATTGTGTTTGAATTCACTCACACTTAGTTTTTAACATGCCTTCTTTGATGGCAAAAGGATAAAATGATAAAAATAAGTGCTATGAAGAGACGAATGCAATAAAAGCAATCCAAGGAAAAAAACGAAAAAGGATTGAAATTGTTTGGGATTTCAGTTATAATCCATTCTGAGTTTAGATTGTATCAGTACGCAACAGATAAACTAGGTAAGGAGATAAACATGGCTAGCTATGCACAGAGTTTAGAGCAACAGACCGTATCACATACGCGTTCTTCGGCACCTTATCGCAAACCTCACTATAATCCTTGGACTGATTTCAGCACATCAAGTGGCCTCGTTTTTAAAAATGTAAGTGGGCATGCGGCTGGACGCGTTCTTCGTGATGAAGAGATTCTTGCCGCCAGAAAAATGCGGGATCTTCAGCAATCATTTGCAGGTGTGAACGATCTTATGATGACGGGTCAATCCCCGCTTGTTGAATTTATGAGTGATTTATTTAAGAAATTGACACAAGCGCCACGTCTTGGGCAATCAGGTCCATCCTTGAGTCTTATATAACTAGCGCTTCTTCCTTCTTGATTTTGACTATCGATTCAGTGAATTAACACGCTATTGGTGCAATATTAACTTTTTTCTGCTATAATCAAAAAGATTAAAGGAGAACAAAAAATTATGGCATCGAAACCAATTGATAATGAAGGGCTAAATCCACAGAATGCGGCGGATGACCCTTTTCGTAATTTTACGGGTCTTGACTCTAATATATATACCAATCGATCAGGTGTTCGTCGAGATAGCCAATATGACAAAGATCATGAGCCCCATGAAATGTCTGCTAGTAAAACTGAAGAAATGATGCATGCCGCTTTGCATGGAGATTCATCCGTATCTCACCATCTGACAGAGTTTCAAACAGGTATGATCTCCTATTTTGAGGCTAATAAAACACATCTTATTCAAAATAGTATCAATCCTGAACTTGCAGAACAAACAATTACTCAAGCTCAAGAATTAGCTGCAATGTCGGAAGATAATGCACGATCTTTTGCATCGAATGATGTTATGAAAGATGATGATGGAAATCCCCTTATAACAGATGATGATCGTATGGCCTATATGCACCAAGAAGGCTTCATACTAGCAGGAGATTCATTAGAGGGAGCTGTTCAGGAGATGAGTGTTGCCAATGAGAGAGGATTGGCATTAAGTCCATCCCCAACACATTCACTTGATATGCAAGGACAAAAAGCTGTATTCAAACCTCTCGAGCTAGATACGCCATCCCCTGATCTCCTCAGCTAATTAAATAATAGTAGTATTAAATCGTCTATTTTTTTTCTCTCACTCGTGTTAGAAATAGATATGATTATACGCCATAGAAATACAAAAATTATTGCAACACTTGGCCCTGCCTCTAGTACTGTGGACTCTATAGAGAATCTCTTTCAAGCAGGTGTTGATGTGTTCCGTTTAAATTTTAGTCATGGGACTGCCGAGGATCACCATAAACGCCTTGATATTATCCGGACACTTGAAAAAAAACATGAACGCCCCGTCTCTATTATTGGAGATTTACAAGGTCCAAAACTCCGTATAGGACTTTTCAAAGAAGGACAGATTTTTATCCAAAAAGGAGATATTATCCGTTTTGATCTTGATCCTGCACAAGGAGATCAATCTCGTGTGACACTGCCTCATCCAGAGGTTATAGCGGCGCTGGATAAAGGCGCTCATATCTTGATTGATGATGGAAGAGTTCGTATTATGATTATTGAAAAAGGGTTAGATTACCTGATTGGGAAAATAATCGCAGGAAAAACCTTATCCGATCATAAAGGATTTAATATTCCTGATGTTATGCTTCCAGTCCCTGTCTTTACAGAAAAAGACAAAAAAGACATGATCTCTGCCTTAGATATGGGGGTTGACTGGATTGCACAATCATTTGTTCAGAGACCAGATGATGTAATAGAAGCAAAAAAACTAATCGCAGGGCGTGCGGCTCTTATGGTTAAAATTGAAAAACCATCCGCAATTGAATATTTCACAGAAATTCTTGATTTAGCAGATGGGATTATGTTGGCACGAGGAGATTTGGGAGTAGAAATTCCACCTGAAAATGTACCTGCCACACAAAAACACGTTATTCGTCAAGTCCGAGATAGTGGGAAGCCAATAGTTGTTGCAACACAAATGCTAGAATCTATGACTGAAAGCCCAATTCCTACACGTGCAGAGGCTTCAGATGTTGCAAATGCTGTTTATGATGGAACAGACGCTGTAATGCTATCAGCAGAGACAGCCTCTGGAGAGTATCCTATTGAATCTGTAAAAATCATGAATAAAATTTTAGAAAAAGTGGAGAGTGATCCTTTATACCTTAAACAAATGGAGCGACGCCATTTAGGTGCTCGCTCTGATCCCTCTGATGCTATTACTGTAGCCGCGGAT
>JAJFGT010000086.1 GCA_021776015.1 Alphaproteobacteria bacterium | reverse complement strand
ATCAAGAAAAGTGGAATGGGGGATGGCATCGTAAATCAAACGGTAAAATACACCCTAAACAAGGGGGGCGTTGGCGCATTCTTTCCAAGATTTTTGGAAACCCAGACATGCCTGAGATTGATGATTATTATGAACCCTTTACTTTTGACTATGATCATTTGCAAAAAGCCCCAGAGTCAAAAGCTCAACCTGTTGCTCGACCAAGATCCCTCATAACGGGACAACGAATGGAAAAGATTCAATGGGGTCCAAACTGGGAAGAGATTTTGGGAACAGAATTTGAACATCGTCGTAAAGATTATAATTTCAAAGATATGGAATCGGATATGTACGGCGAGTTTGAAAATACATTTATGATGTATTTGCCTCGTTTATGTGAGCATTGTTTAAATCCCACATGTGTGGCGTCATGTCCCTCTGGATCTATCTATAAACGTGAAGAAGATGGTGTTGTTCTTGTCGATCAAGATAAGTGCCGTGGTTGGCGGATGTGTGTTTCTGGGTGTCCTTATAAAAAGATTTATTATAATTGGAAATCTGGAAAGGCAGAAAAATGTACACTCTGTTATCCTCGTCTTGAAAATGGAGAGCCAACGGTTTGTTCTGAAACCTGTGTAGGGCGAATTCGCTATCTTGGTGTTATGCTTTACGATGCGGATCGTATTGAAGAGGCCGCAAGTACAGAAAATGTAGAAGATTTGTACGAGGCACAATGTGATATATTCCTGAATCCTCATGATCCAGAAGTTATTTTACAGGCACGTAAAGATGGTATACCTGAAAACTGGATTGAAGGCGCCCAGAATTCGCCTATTTATAAAATGGCGATGGAGTGGAAGGTTGCTCTTCCTCTTCACCCAGAATATAGAACACTTCCAATGGTTTGGTATATTCCTCCTCTTAGTCCTATTCAATCGGCGGCTGAGTCTGGACATTTGCCAATGATGGAAAATAATATCATGCCTGATATTGATCAGCTTCGTATTCCTATAAAATACTTAGCCAATCTTTTGACTGCTGGGAAAGAAGAGCCTGTAATTCGTGCGCTTAAACGTATGATGGCTATGCGTCACTTTATGAGAGGTGAGTTGATTGAAGGCACTCCAAATCCAGATATTTTGAAAGAGGTTGGGCTTACAGAAGACCTTGTCAAAGACATGTATAAAACTATGGCGATTGCCAATTATGAGGACCGTTATGTGATTCCAACAGGGCACCGTGAGGAAACACTGGATGCTTATGGAGAGAGTGGAGCCTGTGGATTTAGCTTTGGAAATGGCTGTTCTTCTCATTCAAATAGTGAAACAGATTTATTTGAGTCTCCCAAAAGTTGGAGGGGGCCAAGTGCCTCTGGGAAAGATAATCGTGTGAATACGTTGTTCACACAAGGACGGACAAGTACTTCAGGTAAAGAGACTGCTGCTAGTAATACTGGTGGTGGTTGTGGGAGTGGCGGTTGTGGCTGTAAATAAGGAAAAACAGAAATGAAAACATTAAAAGTTTTAGGGTGTCTTCTTACCTATCCTTCAGAAGAGCAAAGACAAGCTCTCCCTGAATGTATCGAGATTCTTGAAAAGGAAAAATGGCTCCCAGAGAAAAATTTGAAGGCGATCTGTAAGCTCATAGATTGGATGAATGCCCAAGATCTATTGGACTTACAAGAAGGGTATGTGGCTCTGTTCGATCGTACACCGTCCTTATGCCTTCACCTTTTTGAACATATACATGGAGATTCTCGTGATCGTGGGCAGGCTTTGGTCGATTTATCTGAAGTCTATAAAGATGCAGGGTTGTTGATTAATACAGAGGAGATGCCTGATTATCTGCCTCTTTTTCTTGAATATTTATCTGTCATCGAGGCAGAGGAATCTCGTCAAAATTTGGGAGAAATTGTGAATGTTCTTGCTGTTCTTTTAGGACGTTTAGAACATAGAGAGTCCCCTTATTCTCCTCTTTTTGAAGGTTTGATTGCAACTGCCTCTCGAAGTCCTGATGAAAAAGCGGTCGATAAAGCAATGAAAGATTCCAAAGGAAAAGTTAGGACGCTTGATGAAATCGATGAAGCATGGGAGGAGCAATTCGCCTTTGAAAATTCGCTTCAAACCACGGGGCAGGATATGGAGAGCGGGTGTCCAAAGGCTGAGGATATGTTGGCACGTATGAATTCTTCTGTGACTAGTCCTACGAATAGTAAGGAGGCACGATCATGACTTTTTTTCTCTTCCAAATTTTCCCTTATATTGCAATTGCTGTATTTCTTTTGGGAAGTATATTGCGTTTTGATCGTGATCCCTATTCATGGAGATCCAAATCAAGTCAGATTTTACGCCGTAAGCAATTGATTATTGGGAGTGTCCTTTTTCACTTGGGAATCTTAGTGATTTTAGCTGGGCATGCTGTAGGACTCCTTACACCCATTGCTGTGTTTGATGCCATGGGCATTTCACACACGGCCAAACAAATACTGGCTATAACGGCAGGAGGGATTGCAGGAGTCTTTTGTTTTATTGGTCTTATTCTTTTGCTTCATCGTCGTTTGTTCGATCCACGTGTTCGAGCAACAAGTTCTTTTTCTGATGTTGCTGTTTTAGTTCTTTTATTGGGGCAGCTATGTCTTGGGCTGTGGACGATTACAGTGTCTATGCATCATTTAGATGGAGAAGAAATGGTTAAATTCATGGAATGGGCACAGCATATTGTAACATTTCGTGGTGGTGCTCATGAATTTATTTCTGATGTGGCGTTTGTATTTAAAGCACATATAACACTTGGAATGATTATTCTATTTGTGTGGCCTTTTACACGCCTTGTGCATGTTTTTAGCGCCCCTGTTGGGTTTTTAATTCGCCCTTATCAAATTGTTCGTAAGCGGGAGAGATAAAAGATGATTGCTGCACCTGGTATTCTTGTAAATGGTATCAAAATTACCCCTGATCAAATAAATTCTGAGGTTCAGTATCATCCTGCAGAAAGTCTTCTGAGTGCTAAATATGAAGCTATGCAATCTCTCGTTATTAAAGAATTGCTGATTCAGCGTGCTGTAGATTTAAATCTTTGTGAACATGATGAAGCCGTGAAAAGCCCTGATACTATTCTTGAAAATTTGTTTGAAAAAGAAATTACCGTTCCAGAGGCAGATGAAGAAACATGTCGACGTTTTTATACAAATGATAGAAACAGATTCTTTACATCCCCTTTATTTGAGGCCTCACATATTCTCTATTTAGCACCGTCTGACGATAAAAAAGTCAGAGCAGAGGCTTTAAAAAAAGCAGAACATGCATTGGCTCGTATTCAAGAGCGTCCTGAATCTTTTGAAGAGATAGCCCGCAGTGAATCTGCCTGTTCTTCTGCAAAAATGGGTGGGCGTCTTGGGCAAATTACAAAAGGGCAAACAACACCGGCCTTTGAATTGGCTCTTTTTAATATGCAAGAAGGTGATGTTTCTAATGAACCATTGGCCAGTGAATTTGGGTATCATGTTATTAAAATCCACAAACGCCTTGAGGGAAAGCAACTTCCTTTTGAAGCCGTACAGGAATGGATTGCAGATCACCTTCGTCGTAGAAGCTGGCAAAAAGCCTTTGGTCAATATGTTCAAATTTTAGCGGGGAAAGCTGAGATTAGTGGATTTAAACTGAAGAAATCTGATACATTTCTTGTCCAATAACTGTCATCGTTCTATTTTTTGAACACAATGAGCAGGGAGAAAATTCTCTTTATTGATGTTGTGAGAGGGGGCACTTAATGTCGTTTCTTGCGGGATGTAGGGCTTGTTATCATTTAGTAAAATACCCTTAGCCCCACTAACAGCTTCAAAACATGCATAGGCACCAATGATTGCAGGGAAAGCTTTTTGTCCAAGCCGACAGAGAGAAGATGTGAGGTGTCCTTCCTCCTTTATATTTATATTTTCTTGTACAACAGGGAGAACATTATAGGCTTTTGTGCTTATAAAAGCAGCTCCTATGGCTGAAAATCCTGCAACTCCCATTATAATTGCAATTTGCAAGGAAGAGGCCGGAGGGAATACCTGAGCGACATGAAGACCATTCTGAACGACACCAAGACCATTTAGAGTGGCTGGAAAAATAAGAGGATAAGTCCAAGGAATGCATTTCTCGACGGCACGACAGAAAGCTTTTTTAATAGAAGACGGCGATCTGTTTACGTTGGTGTCTTTATGTGTGCTCATTTTATATCCATATTTAAAATTATGAAGAAAGTATATTGTTTTCATAATAATGTAAAGAAAAAATAGGGGGGATATCCTTCCTATTTGTAGCGTGATTGATTGAAATCAAGGGTATTTCTTTCTATTCTTACTATATTATAAAATGAGATTTTTAAGTCAAAGATCTCAAAAGAACCTCCGAGCTCTTTAATCCTAAGTTCTTGTATTTTAATAATACTATGGGTATGGATTTTGAGCCGAGGTCGTGTATGGAAACATCACGGCCTGCCGTCTTTGCAAAGGAGTGTAACGGTGAACGATAAGGCTTCTATTATAGAGGACGGCTTTGGTCGTACCTTCCCCTATCTTCGGTTATCCG
>JAJFGT010000085.1 GCA_021776015.1 Alphaproteobacteria bacterium | reverse complement strand
CAGCCTGCTTTAACAGGAGCTCGAAGTCAGATTCAATCAGATACACGTCATCTTATGCAGGCGATGCTTGATGAATATGAAGCAGGTGTTCAAATCAACAATGTTCAGCTTCAAAAAGTAGATCCTCCATTGCCTGTTATTGATGCCTTTAATGATGTGCAACGTGCTCGTCAGGAGAAAGAAGAGCTTAGAAACAAAGCTGAAGCTTATAGCAATGGAATTATCCCTATTGCACGAGGGGAAGCAAACAAACTCATCCAAGAAGCTGAGGCCTATGAGCAAGAGGTTGTGAACCGATCAGAAGGGGATGCGGCACGTTTCTTGGCCATTTATAATGAATATAAAAATGCCAAAACAGTAACAACAGAGCGTCTTTACATTGAGGCATTAGAAGAGGTATTAGGAAAATCTAATACTATTATTCTTGATGGACAGAGTGGAAGTGGTGGGGTTGTTCCCTATCTTTCCATTGATGAATTGACCAAAAAAGGAATCGCAAAATGAATTCAAAATCAACAGCCCTTATCGTGATTATTGGTCTTATTATCTTTGGACTAGGATCCTCTTTGTTTATTGTTAAAGAGACAGAACAAGTTCTTGTCTTGCAGTTTGGGGATCCTCGTCAGCAAATCACTGAGCCTGGATTACACTTCAAAATCCCTGTGATACAGAATTTAAAAAGTTTTGAACATCGGATTCTGAATATTGATCCTCCTGCTGAAGAACTACTTTTAACGGACCAAAAGCGCTTGGTCGTTGATACTTTTGCTCGGTATAAAATTTCTGACATATTAAAATACTTTCAGGCCTTTAATACAGAGCGTGATGCAACCCAACGTATGGGGAATATTATTAATGCAGCCTTACGGGAAACATTAGGGAAAGCAACTTTACCAGATGTTCTATCAGACAAGCGAAAAGATCTTATGAAAGAGATTCAAAAATCTGTAAATGAGGAAACTAAGCGTTTTGGAATTGAAATTGTTGATGTAAGAATCGTTCGCGCAGATCTTCCTGCAGAAGTGACGCAAGCAACGTATAACAGAATGCGTTCTGAGCGGGAACGTGAAGCACGTGAGGCACGTGCTCAAGGGGCTGAGTTATCTCTTCAAATTAAATCAAAGGCAGATAAGGAGAAAACAGTTCTCATTTCCGAAGCCAAAAAACAAGCTCAGATAACACGTGCTCGAGGAGATCAACAGGCTGTTAAAATCTATGCAGATGCTGCAAACAAAGATTCTAAGTTTTATGGGTTTTACCGTTCTTTAGAAGCGTATAAAAAAGTTTTGGCTGATCCTAGTAAGACATTGGTTCTAACACCTGATGGTGATTTCTTTAAATATCTTGGAGATAATCCTTCCCGTTAAGCTCAATGGATTATTTACTTTATATAGGAACAGCCTTTGCCTTAATGTTTATCATTGAAGGTCTCCTCTATGCAGTTTTTCCTGATCAAATGCGTCGTGTGATGGCTCAACTCTTTACAATGCCACCTGCACAACTAAAAATTGCTGGTATTGCGATGATCTTCTTTGGGGTTAGCTTGATGTACCTTTTACATCTAATAAAAGCCTAAAGCCTATCCTACCACATTTTGAGGTTTTTCTATTTAAGGTTGCGGGCTCTATTTTTTAGATGAAGCAGGTTTAATCTCTGAGGAAACTTGAAATGGTATGTTTAGAAGCCCCTCTGTCATTTTGCTAAGGAATCTCGAGACACTAATGATTATTTTTGTCTTGAGGTTTGTCTTTGGGATGTTTCTTTGGGAGTTTCCTTGAATGTGTATAGAGGAAGTTATAGCTTCCTGTGCTACATCTTGAGAGAGAGAGATTGCTGTGGTTTCTCCAATTAAATCTAAAGGCACCTCTCCATTTATAAAGACGTCCATCATTAAACTTGGATCTTGTGCAACCTGCCTCCATTGTTCAACGGGGCCTTTGATCTCGGGAAGGAGTCGCCCTTGATGGTAATCAGGCTTCTTACCTAAATAGGTAAGAACTCTTCTCATCGAATCAACATACCCTGATTGACTTAATTTTTGAGGGTCACCAATTAAATGATGAATAGTTGGAAAATCTTTCTGATTGAAGGTAATTTTTGGATCATCGTAAAATTTATCATAGGAGCTTACATATTGTTTCATTTCTTTATGAAGCACTTTTTTTGTTCTAGCTATTTCCTTTTGTCTGGCAGGAGAGTGGTGTCGTGCATTCATATAATCAGCTAGAGTTACCATAGCTGTAAAAGATATAGCATTTAAACCCGCATCATCAACCATGTCTTGTGCGTACTCTACAAAGGATTGCCCGATTAAAACACCAGAAGGAATATCGCTTGATAGAGCGCCATCTGTTAATTTTTCAAGTGCAGGTCGTACTTCATCTTTTAAAACGCCTGACAATAGCGCCGTTGTTCCAAGGTTTAGGTCGCTATATTCCCCACTAGGGGTATAGATAATCTGCCGTGCGTAACCATTTTTCCTATTCATGAATTGTGCCACGGCATAATTTTTTACGTCCTGTATCTCTTTTCGTGATAATTGGGGCACGTTTTATCCTTATGTTGTGCTCTACACATGGCCAGACTCATAGTCTAGAACCTAATATAGATGGGTTGGTTATGTATATAATTGTAACGAGAGAAAGCTATAGTCGGCAAGTGTTATAATGTTTTATTTGTTTTTCAGTTACTTAGTTTTGATTTGTAGTGTTTCTACTGCTATCATGACAAGAATATTGACCTGAAAAGGGCTTGGCACTATCTTATCTCTCTGTTGGTTGTTTTATGAAAGGAAAAATCTATGCGT
>JAJFGT010000084.1 GCA_021776015.1 Alphaproteobacteria bacterium | reverse complement strand
CTTTGATCCGGACACGCTAGTGTACGGGGAGTCATTGGTGAGATACCACCCCTGATCCTTGTGTTGTCTAACCGCGGTCCCTTATCGGGATCCGGGACCCTGCGTGGTGGGTAGTTTGACTGGGGCGGTCGCCTCCTAAATTGTAACGGAGGCGCGCGATGGTGAGCTCAAAACGGTCGGAAATCGTTTTTAAGAGTGCAATGGCATAAGCTCGCCTGACTGCGAGACTGACAAGTCGAGCAGAGACGAAAGTCGGTCATAGTGATCCGGTGGTTCCGCATGGAAGGGCCATCGCTCAACGGATAAAAGGTACTCTAGGGATAACAGGCTGATAGCGCCCAAGCGTCCACAGCGACGGCGCTGTTTGGCACCTCGATGTCGGCTCATCTCATCCTGGGGCTGGAGAAGGTCCCAAGGGTATGGCTGTTCGCCATTTAAAGAGGTACGCGAGCTGGGTTCAGAACGTCGTGAGACAGTTCGGTCCCTATCTACCGTGTGTGTTGGAATCTTGAGAGGAGCTGCCCTTAGTACGAGAGGACCGGGGTGGACGAACCTCTAGTGTACCAGTTGTTCCGCCAGGAGCATCGCTGGGTAGCTACGTTCGGAAGGGATAACCGCTGAAAGCATCTAAGCGGGAAGCCTCCCTCAAAACTAGGATTCCCTATCAGAGCCGTGGAAGACGACCACGTTGATAGGATGGATGTGGAAGTGCTGTAAGGCATGAAGCTAACCATTACTAATTGCTCGATCGGCTTGAATTCACTTCATACTCAGTGATAAGCTCACTGGATTATTGAAGCTTTGAACTCAGCATTGTTGATTGACTAGACAAATAATAATTTATGTTACACATAACCTATGCCCAACTATATTACAGAATGGTTTTTGATGACTTGGTGGTTATAGCAGGAGTGAAACACCCCTTCCCATCCCGAACAGGATCGTGAAAAACCCTAGCGCCGATGGTACTTTGACTTAAGTCACGGGAGAGTAGGTCGCTGCCAAGTCTTCAAAACCCATTCTATAATTTCTATATACTTATTTCGATAGCTTACCCAATCTTACATAGACATTCTTTTATTATTTATCTTTGATATGTTCGTTATTTAATTTTCATGCATATACACTAATATTTGAATAAATTTATACAGGTAGAGGTGCAAAATTGGGAGTGTATGTATCTTTAATTGTTAAAGCCTCCCTTTTCTCTACTAAATTAGAGCTAGCGCTATTGTCATACATAAGATCATCTCTCATATTATAAAAGCTCTGATGTTCGAGGGAAGGATCTTTTTGCTGTAGATCAGATGCTTCTTGATTGAAAACTAACTTGAGAAGAGGAAGTGCGGCTTGAAAAAGCATTGTTTTAATTTCAGAGAACCATTTTTCAAACCCACCAAGAAGTCCACCGCCCTCTAAAATCTGTGATCCTGTTAAATCGTTAGTTTCTGTTCGGACTAGAGCATTTTTTCCATGCATCATAAGAGCTTTTCCAACGGAGGATAGTTTGTGATCATCTATCCTAAACCAAGGGATTGTCTCTTTTAAGCTATCCTCTGATGTATAGCGATAAGTTTCACCAACCATGGCATTATCATATTGTTCATCTCCGATGGGAAGTGTAGAGAAAATAGTATCATCGTCTGCACGGATGCTTACAACATTTTCAGACAGCCTATTGGCAACAATGTTTATTTGATCAAGTGTTGGGTCTTCTCCATAATATTTTATAGCGTTTAATGCACTTAATTGTTCTAAGGTTTGCCCAGCACCAACAGGTTCAACAAGGAAAGTTTTTGTATTCTCTATACCATATTTATCTTTGATGTAGGGTGCAACACCCAGAGCCATTGCACCTACTGAATGAGTTCCAACTGTAACATCTGGCATATCATGATTGTTTAGTTCTGCACGTTTTTGCATCCCCATAACCACATCATCAGCAAAGCTTTCGACGTTCATATAACGTTCTTGCATAACTTCACCAGAAAATAATTCATTGATGGTTAAATTATCCTTATCTGTGCCTGTATTCCCAGGAAAGGCTATAAATACAGATGGTTGTCGATTTGTATCAAGATAGACTGTCCCATCTATATTTCGGCGCTCAAAACCCATTGCTCTAAAATCATTACCAACATTATGGATGCTATCTGTTTGTTGCCAAAACTCAATGTCTCCATGGGGCATTTGCATAGCAATCATATGATGACCATGGGTATCTTTTATATATCTAGATGTTGAGATGCCTTCGGCATTTGTGATAGTGCCTTGTTTAAATGTACCGTCTTCATTAATATTTGATAAAACGGCTGTACGGTATGTGTTATTAATAACACTTGAGTTGGGGATGCAAATATCCATAAATAGGTCATTACTTTGCGCCTTTATTTTATGGCAATAGTCTTAAGGCGTAGTTAAAAAATACATATAAAATAAATATGAATATTGATTAGGGGGATGCAAATAAGATTGTATCTTAACATCTTGTGTTCTTTTCATCGCTACTTTTGATTTTGTCTTGAAACCTCTCGTTGTTTCGTCTACATGAATAGGGTTTAGAGATAATAGAAATAAATGAATATTAAGAAGGATTAGGAATCATGGCATCAGCCGTAGAACAACTCGCAAAAAATGCAAGCTGGGGAAGTTTTTCGAAAGCAACAGAGCTTAAACGGAGGATTCTGTTTGTTTTAGGTGCGTTGCTTGTCTATCGATTGGGGACATATATTCCAATTCCTGGAATTGACCCACATATCTGGAATGAAATATTTGATCAAAAAGCAGGTGGTATTCTTGATATGTTCAACCTCTTCTCTGGAGGGTCTTTGGAGCGGATGACTATTTTTGCTTTGAATATTATGCCGTACATTTCTGCTGCTATTATTATGCAGCTTGCGACGGCAATGGTGCCTTCTATGGAGGCTTTAAAGAAAGAAGGCGAAATTGGACGAATAAAAATTAATCAATATACACGTTATTTGACCGTTTTTTTGGCAACTGTGCAAGCTTATGGACTTTCTGTTGGGCTTGAAAATCTTCAGGGAGCTACGGGTTCTGCTGTGATCGACCCTGGTGCGTTTTTTCGTATTTCAACAATTATAACAATTGTTGGTGGAACAGTTTTCCTAATGTGGCTAGGGGAGCAAATTACAGCACGTGGTATTGGAAACGGTATCTCTCTTATTATTTTTGCAGGGATTGTTGCGGAGCTCCCAAGAGCTTTTGCAACTACTTTAGAGCTGGGACGACAAGGTCAGTTTGGCTTCCTTGAATTGGCGTTAATCTTTATTGGTATTATTGGTGTTATTGTCTTTATTGTCTTTATGGAGCGTGCATATCGTCGTGTTGCTGTTCAATACCCTAAGCGTCAAACAACAAGTGGTGCGGCCATGGGGGACTCTAACCATATCCCCCTTAAGTTGAATACAGCAGGGGTGATTCCACCTATCTTTGCATCATCTTTATTACTTCTACCTATGACTCTTGTCGGGTTTAGTGGCGCTGAAGGTGGTGATTTTACATCAACAATTGCAAGATACCTTCAGAATGGAACGATTACCTATATGGTGCTTTATGGGGCACTCGTAGCATTTTTCTGCTTCTTCTATACAGCAATTGTATTTAACCCCGAAGATAATGCGGACATGCTTCGTAAAAATGGAGGTGTTATTCCTGGGATACGTCCTGGAAAAAGTACGGCTGAACATCTCGATCATCTTATGACCCGTGTGACAACAATTGGAGCAGTTTATCTTGTCTTTATCTGTCTGTTACCTGAGTTTATGATTTCCAAGTATTCGTTACCGTTTTACTTTGGAGGAACATCTCTTTTGATTGTTGTAACGGTTACACTAGACACGGTGGGACATATACAATCCCATTTAGTTGCACATCAGTATGAAGGGCTTATTAAAAAGAGTAATCTGCGTAATTCACGCCGAAGTGGACGCAAGGGAAGGGTGTAATTCTATGAATATTATTTTGTTTGGTCCTCCTGCTGCAGGAAAAGGGACTCAGGCTAAAATTCTTGAGAAAGAATATGGGCTTAAGCATCTTTCAACAGGAGATATGCTTCGCGCACAGATTGCAGAAAAAACAGAATTAGGACTGCAAGCTAAGGCTGTAATGGATACAGGTGCGCTTGTTTCTGATGAAATTGTAATTGGTATGATTCGGTCTTATGTTGAATCTAGTTCCTGTGTTAAGGGAGCTGTTTTTGATGGGTTTCCTCGGACAGTGGCACAAGCAAAAGCCCTTGATATTATGCTTTCGAAATGTGGAAAATCTATTGATAAGGTTATAGAGCTTCAAATTGAAGATGATCAATTGATTGGGCGGATACAAAAACGAGCTCTTGAAGAGGGACGAAGTGATGATACGATTGAAGCCCTTAAGGTGCGATTAGATGCCTATAGAAGCTATGCGGCGGAAGTCCTCCCTTATTATAAAGCTAAGCATATACATCAGATCCTTGATGGTATGAAGAGTGTTGAAATTGTCAGTCAGGATCTTCATACTCTTATAGATTCAAACTAATTTTGAAATAGAGTCTGAGTGCTATTAATAAACGCTAGTTTTATCTCATTTTTCTATTGACTCTTTGTTTTTCGTGCATATACTGCGCCAGTCTCAATAGGTTCATTCCTTATGAGCATTGGTTTACGAACTGGTATAACGGTTCGGTATGAATTCAAACAAAGGAGAAAAATATGGCTCGTATTGCGGGTGTTAATGTTCCCGATAACAAAGTTGTAGAGATCGCTTTAACCTATATTTATGGAATCGGTCGTACAACAGCTAAAGAAATCTGTTCAGCTCATAAAATAGACGGAACACGTCATATGAAAGATTTGACGGAAAATGAACTTAATCTTATTCGTTCAGAAATTGATTCTGATCGGTATGTTATTGAGGGAGGATTGCGTCGTGAAATCTCTATGAACATCAAAAGATTGATGGATATGGGATGTTTTCGAGGTCTTCGTCACCGTAAAGGACTTCCTGTGCGAGGTCAAAATACACGCACGAATGCAAGAACCCGTAAAGGTCCTGCTAAGGCAATTGCAGGAAAGAAAAAATAAGGGAGTTTGAACAATGGCAAAACCAGTCGCTAAGAAAAAAGTTAAAAAGAATATTGTTGAAGGAAGAGCGTATGTGCTTTCAACTTTCAATAATACATTAATTACAATTACAGATTCACAAGGAAATACAATTTCTTGGTCATCTGCTGGTACGATGGGCTTTAAAGGCTCTCGAAAATCTACACCGTATGCGGCGCAGATTGCAGCAGAAGATGCAGGTCGTAAAGCACAAGAGTATGGAATGAAAGAATTGGATGTAGATGTAAAGGGACCTGGTTCAGGGCGTGAATCGGCTCTTCGAGGTCTTTATTCTGCAGGGTTCGTTATTCGTTCAATTCGAGATACTACGCCGATCCCTCATAATGGGTGTCGTCCTTCAAAACGTCGTCGTGTTTAGACGCCTATTTGAAGCAAACTGGTCTATTTAAAAAAGTATTTTAGAGAAAGGGAAAGAGATGGTTCTCATTAACAAAAATTGGCAAGAGATGATTAAGCCAAGTTCTATTGATATTAAAAAGAAAGACAATAACCCAAACAAGAGTGTTGTTGAGGTTGAGCCTTTAGAGCGTGGTTTTGGATTGACGCTTGGGAATGCTATTCGTCGTGTATTGTTATCTTCTATTCAAGGCGCTGCCGTTACAGCCGTTCATATAGATGGTGTTATGCATGAATTTTCTTCAATTGATGGTGTTCGTGAAGATGTTACTGACATTATTTTAAATCTTAAAGCCCTGTCTGTGCGTATGCATGCAGAGGGTCCTAAGAAAATGCGTTTAAATGTAACTGGTCCATGTGAAGTAACAGCTGCTCAAATTGAGGCTGGTGCTGATATTGAGATCATGAATCCAAACCTTGTTCTTTGTACTCTAGGTAAGGGCGTCAATTTGAATATGGAGCTTACAGTGAGTACTGGAAAAGGCTATAGAGCTGCTGCACAAAATCGTCCAGAAGAATGCCCTGTAGGACTTATTCCTATAGATTCTGTTTTCTCTCCTGTTAAAAAAGTGAGTTATTATGTTGAAGACACACGTGTTGGACAGGTAACAGATTATGATAAGCTAACACTTGAAGTTGAAACCAATGGTGTTGTAACGCCTGAAGATGCTGTAGCTTTTGCTGCACGGATACTTCAAGAACAATTGCAAGTCTTTATCAATTTTGATGAGCCAGAAGAAGAAAAAGCTGAATCTGAAGAGGATATACTTCCATTTAACCGTAATCTTCTTCGTAAAGTGGATGAGCTCGAATTGTCTGTCCGTTCTGCAAATTGTCTAAAAAATGATGATATTGTTTATATTGGCGACCTTGTAAGACATTCAGAGTCTGATATGCTTCGTACCCCTAATTTTGGACGTAAATCTTTGAATGAAATTAAAGAAGTTCTTGGTGCTATGGGCTTATATTTAGGGATGGATGTTGAAGGATGGCCTCCTGAGAATATTGATGAGCTTGCACATAAAATGGATGATCCATTTAGTAACTAGTAAGTCGTTACAATAGAGGAGATGTTCTCCAACCTGCTTGTTAACGGATCTTTATATAAGATTAAACTGGTGATAGGTAGTTGTTATAATGGTTTCACACGATTGAAACCGCAGTGAATAAAAAAAGCCAAGTGGCAAGAAAGAAGAGATGCTATGAAACATCGTATTAAACAAAGAAAATTAGGACGTACAACACCTCATAGACTTGCTATGTTTGCTAATATGTCAGCAGCATTGGTTAAACACGAGCAAATTACAACGACTTTACCAAAAGCTAAAGAGTTACGTCCCTTTGTTGAAAAGCTTGTGACGCTAGGTAAAAAAGGTGGCTTAGCAAATCGTCGCCGTGCAATTTCAATTATGCGGGATGAGACACAAGTCAAAAAACTTTTTGATGTGCTTGCGTCTCGTTATGCAAATCGAGAAGGTGGTTACATTCGTGTTTTAAAGGCAGGGTTTAGGTATGGCGATAATGCACCGATGGCTGTTATAGAATTTGTTGATCGTGATGTAACGGCAAAGGGAAAAGATAGTGGTTTTATAGAGCAACAGCAGGATGACGAATCTGTTAAAGCTTCAGAGCCCAAAAAACCTGAGTCTAAAAAAGAAGAAAAACCTACAAAAGCTATTTCCAAGAAGCCTGAGTCTAAGGCACCTAAGGCTAAAAAAGCGGAGTCTAAAGAAACTAAACCTAAGACGTAGGGTTACCCCTCTAAAGTTTATAAAAAATGTGTATAGATCTATTCATAGATCGTGTGTATTATGTTACATGGTACGCTGAGAATGTGGGTAAATCCATTTGTCTTGGGCTGTGGGCATTATCTTCTACGTAATATCATAAAGGTAATAAATTTGAAGTTCTTTCTTTTGAATACATGCTTGTATTGTTAGGATACAATGTGTCATTAGAATTACTGATAAAGGTTAAGAAAGAGGCTAGGTGAAGATATGACAACACTTTATGAGCGTTTTGGGGGCAAAATAGCCTTAGATACAGCCGTAGAAATTTTTTATGATAAAATGTTAAATGACGACCGCGTCAATTTCTTTTTTGATGATGTTGATATGACTAAACAGATTGCAAAGCAAAAAGCTTTTTTAACTGTAGCATATGGTGGACCTCATCATTATACAGGTAAAACTATGAAAGAAGCTCACGAACCTCTTATTAAAAAAGGTTTAAATGATACGCATATAGATGTCTTAATTGAGCATTTAGAGAGTACATTGCTGGGGTTGGGCGCTTCAGAAGAGGATATAAAGAAAGCTATCGTTATTGTTGATGATTTAAGGGATGATGTCCTAGGCCGTTAAAAAACGCGAATGAATTTAAGGGGGTAAAGAGTAATGATGACACTTTATGAGCGTTTTGGAGGTAAAGTTGCTTTAGATACAGCCGTAGAAATTTTCTATGAAAAAGTCCTTGATGATGACCGCGTCAATTACTTTTTTGATGGTGTGGACATGTCCCGGCAAATTGCAAAACAAAAAGCTTTTTTAACTATGGCATATGGAGGATCTCACCATTATACAGGTAAGAATCTGAGAGAAGGGCATAAACATCTTCTTAAAAAGGGCTTAAATGATACGCATGTTGATATTATAATTGAACATCTGGAAAGCACATTGTTAGGATTGGGCGCCTCAGAAGAAGATACTAAGAAAGCCATCGTTATTGTTGATGATTTAAGAGATGATGTCCTCGGTCGTTAAAAAACGTGAATAAATTAAAGGATAAAAAGTAATGATGACACTCTATGAACGGTTTGGAGG
>JAJFGT010000083.1 GCA_021776015.1 Alphaproteobacteria bacterium | reverse complement strand
TATGATCTTGTTCAGCACCCACCCCTCGACCTTCACGAACTTCAAGTGAAATAGAACGAGAAACGACATCACGACTTGCTAAATCTTTTGCAGACGGTGCATACCGTTCCATAAAGCGTTCCCCTTCTGAATTGGTCAGATAGCCCCCTTCACCACGCGCACCTTCTGTAATCAAACAACCTGCTCCATAAATTCCTGTGGGATGAAATTGTATAAATTCCATATCCTGTAGAGGCAGACCTGCTCGTAAAGCTAAGGCATTGCCATCCCCTGTGCATGTATGTGCAGACGTACAAGAAAAGAATGCCCGTCCATATCCACCAGTGGCAAGGACTGTTTGATGGGCACGAAATCTGTGAAGAGTTCCATCCTCTAAATTCCATGCCATTACCCCAAGACACTCTCCCTCATCACTCATAATGAGATCCAAAACAAAATATTCTATAAAGAACTCTGCCTTGTGTTTAATGGCTTGTTGATAAAGCGTATGAAGAAGCGCATGACCTGTACGGTCTGCTGCAGCACATGTACGTTGTGCTGTACCTTCTCCGTAATGAGTTGTCATCCCTCCAAAAGCTCGTTGATAGATTTTACCGTCAGGTGTACGACTAAAAGGCATGCCGTGATGCTCAAGTTCAATAACAGCAGCAGGCGCCTCTTTACACATATATTCAATAGCATCTTGATCACCCAGCCAATCCGATCCTTTAATCGTATCGTACATATGGAATTTCCAATTATCACCATCTCCCATATTTCCAAGTGCAGCAGAAATCCCTCCCTGTGCTGCAACTGTATGTGAACGCGTTGGAAATACTTTTGAAATACAGGCTGTTTTTAAACCTTTTTCAGACATTCCAAATGTAGCACGGAGTCCTGCACCGCCGCCTCCAACAACAACGACATCATATTCATGATCGATAATTTCATAAGCTTGCATTACTTTTTAATATCCTTTTTTAGAGTGTTAAGAAGCGTCTTAAAATCTTCAACCTGACTTGGATCAACACATCGATATGGAATAAGAAGAGCCTGATTACAGCCGATTTTTAAAACAGCCATATCTTTATATATATAGATATCTTGAAACACTTCATGTTTTATTTCACTGTTTGCATAGTATGATTTAAAATCTAAGTGATCTTCAAAAAAACTATAAGTCATTTCCTTATGACTAGATTGAGGGTGATACCTTTTATTCAATCGCCTTAATTGTATAAAATATATAGTTAAATCAACAAGATATGCAAATCCTAAAAAAAGAATAAGATAGCCAAAACACATAAGTAAAAATGTGGGGGTATATGTAGATAGCTCAGGAAATTCACCCCACCGCACATAATTTAAATACAGAAAGACAACAATAAAAATAAGTCCAAAGACAAGAGATCGTCTCAATAGATTTCTTCTAAAGGCATAAAAACAATGCCAAAGATGATCTTTATTTGTCTGTATGACTGTAAAAGTAATAGGATAAGAAATACTCATATTTAAGCCAGCGCAATTTTAAGAATTGAAAAAATACACGTAATACCTATAGCAAAGAAAAAGAGTTTTTGACCAATGAGCTTAAACATTTTTAGCTTCTTATTATGGATATAATCCTCAACAACAACTTGAGATCCAAGCATCGCATGGTACAGACTTGCAATAACAAATAAGATCATAAGAATAGCATTCAAAGGCTGAGACAACCATGTTGTGAACTGCTCATAATCAGCACCAATCAAATTGAGAATAGAATATATAAGCCAGATCACAAGAGGAATCAAAGCAACAGCCGTTATGCGTTGCGCCATCCAGTGCTCACTCCCGTGTCCAGCACTCCCAAGACCTTTGGCTCTACTCAAATCAGATCGAAAACTTTGTTTCTTCATGATAATTTTTCCTAGTGATAAAGGACACAATACCATGTGCCAATGGTCAAAATATATGTTGCCGCTAAAACAAGGTAGCCTGCACGATATGCATTTTTAAGATCAAACAAATATCCCACATCCCAAAAGAGATGACGAATACCATTACAAAGATGGAAATAGAGAGCTAATGTCCATCCAAATAGCATAAATTGCCCAAGGAGAGATCCTGCAAAAACCATAAAAATATTATAGGCCTCAGGCCCTGTTGCGGCCGCAAGCAAAAGCCAAACAAGCAACAAAGATCCGACCGAGAGAGCAATCCCCGCAAAACGATGCATAATAGACATGACAGATGTCATCTGAGGTTTATAAACCTGCAAATGGGGAGATAGAGGTCTCTGTTTCTTGAAAATATCACTCATACTGAAGTCCTTTCACAGACATATATTAGAGGTTTAAACACACGTTTCAATCTCTAAAGCTATTTAGCATTCAAAATAAAAGAGGAATCTATAGCTAGTATGCCTTAATAAAAGAAATTGATTTGACATACATAATAATGTGCATTAGTTTGCGATCATATTTGAAAAATACTTCTTATAAAAGAGGATTAAAAATGAATACATTAAGTACGCTAGATCAAATACAAAATATAATAGTCGACCCACCAAGGCAAGAGACCTCTAAAGCTATTCAGATATTACGAGATTCGATAATACTTTATAATAGAATTTGTAGAGCACGAGGATGCGCCGATGAACAATACACATCTAATGAAATAGACACGATGGCGCGCAGCATGGCTAATCATAACAGGAGTAGAGTAAATTGGAGACATGAAAAGTCTATGGAAATTCTTAAATTTATAGATAGCGTAGAATCCCCTCGTAAAGCATTTAATATAGCAAGAGAGCTTATCCATGGTAATAATAATCATAGAGTAAGTGAAAAAACAATCATAGAGGCCTTAACGGTCTATGCAGAGGCGATCACTGTAGATAAAAGTCATCCATTAAGTATTCTTGGTAATATTCAATCCATTATAAATGGCGCACCTATAGGGAGTAATGTCCGAACAAATCTTCTTCAAACCGCCGCAGAAATTTTATACGGCACTCAAAGAGATTTAGAATTTAATGCTGCTCTATTCTACGCAAGCGATGATC
>JAJFGT010000082.1 GCA_021776015.1 Alphaproteobacteria bacterium | reverse complement strand
ATAAACATGACAAACAATCCTCAATTCTATAAGGACCCTCGACATACTCTCCTTGCCTCCAATGAATATGCTATTTCTCTTTATAATGCATACAAAACCTGCCGTCCCATAGGGATGGAAAAGAAAGGAAATTGACCATGAAATATTTTATCCTCTTATTGACCTTCACCTTAATGCTCACACCCTTATCTTGGGCACAGACTCCTCCTGTAGAAACTCCTGTAACAAAGGAACAAGCACAAATATTTTATGAGGCCTGTCAACAAAATCGTGATGAACGAATGACTAAAGAAACACAAGATATCTTTTGTCAATGTAGCTCTATGGGTTACAAAGAACACATGACTCAAGAAGATTTAGAACAGCTCGCACATGGTAAAGGGGATGCCCCTCGTTACGTTCTAAATAAAATACTGATTGAAATATACCCTCCCTGTATGGAGTTCCCTATCCGTGATCTTGTCTTTCAGAAATGTATCCAAAATGAGTTTCAAGTCGGAGAAAAAATTTGCAGCTGTATGGCCTCTAAGATGGCCTCTTATATGTCAGAGCGCGCCCAAGGAGAACTTCAAGAGATTTTAAAAAACGATCCTACAGCCTATGACCCTTTAGACTCCATAACAACCTCCGAATCTTACAGACAAAAAGAAAAAAGAGTGGTTCTTGAGTGTATACAGGCACGATAGGCAACAGAGATGAACATATAATATATTTGGGGAGACCATAAAAAATGGCAGAAACTTTACAGGGCAAAACAGGCGAATGGGAAATGGTTATTGGATTAGAAATCCATGCTCAAGTCATTGCAAAATCAAAGCTTTTTTCAGGTGCTTCTACAGAATTTGGATCTCAACCCAATACACAAGTCTCTTTTGTCGACGCAGGAATGCCTGGAATGCTTCCTGTCCTTAATGAAGTCTGTGTTGAACAAGCTGTTCGAACAGGTCTTGGGCTCAATGCTCAGATCAATCACCACTCTGTCTTCGCACGTAAAAATTATTTTTATCCTGATCTCCCTACAGGCTATCAAATTTCTCAATTTGAAGATCCTATTGTAGGGGAAGGCAACATTGAAATTGATATGGAAGACGGTACAACTAAAAATATTGGTATTACACGCCTTCACCTTGAACAGGATGCAGGAAAATCTATCCACGATATGCATCCATCAAAAAGCTATATTGATCTCAATCGTGCTGGCTGTGCTCTTATGGAGATTGTATCAGAGCCTGATTTAAGAGGAGGAGATGAAGCCTGTGCCTATATCTCAAAAATTCGTATGATCCTCCGTTATTTGGGGACATGTGATGGGAACATGGATGAAGGTTCTATGCGTGCAGACGTAAATGTCTCTCTACGTCGTAAAGGAGAAACTGAATTGGGAACACGCTGTGAAATCAAAAATGTAAATTCTCTTAAAGCCGTTCAACAATCCATTACATATGAATCAAAACGTCAACTTGAACTATTAGAAGATGGAGAGAAAATTCATCAAGAAACACGTCTGTGGGATACCAATAAAATGGAAACCCGTTCCATGCGCTCAAAAGAAGAAGCTCATGATTATCGTTATTTCCCTGATCCAGACCTCCTTCCCTTAGAACTTGAGAGCTCTTGGGTCAACCAGATTAAAGAAACTCTTCCAGAACTTCCAGATCAAAAGAAAGCACGCTTTGTGGATGCATTTGGTTTAAGTCTTTATGATGCCTCTATCCTTATCACAGAACGAGCTCGTGCAGATTATTTTGAAACTGTTTCATCAGGGCGGGATAGTAAGGTTGCTGCAAACTGGGTGATCAATGAACTTCTTGGGGCTCTCAATAAAATGGATCTTGAGATAAACCAATCTCCTGTGACTGCCCAACATTTGGGAGGTCTATTGGATTTGATTGCAGATAATACAATCTCAGGAAAAATTGCAAAAGATGTCTTTTCAGAGATGATGGAAACTAGCAAAGATGCGTCTACAATTGTAGAAGAAAAAGGGCTTAAGCAAGTCACAGACACAGGCGCCATTGAAGCCCTTGTTGATGAAGTCATTGCAGAAAACCCAGATAATCTGGCGGCTTATCGCAGTGGGAAAGACAGACTTTTCGGATTCTTCGTGGGACAAGTTATGAAGAAATCACAAGGAAAGGCAAATCCTGCTGTCGTCAACACACTCTTAAAATCTAAATTGAATGGGTAATCTTTGAATTACGCAGCAATATAGTGAGGAACGAAGCGTGATCCCTGCCCCGTAACACGTTCAGTATCTTCACGCATATTAAGACCAGAAGAAACACCATTCACAACCCATGAGCCCACAATAGCATGGTTACCATCGAAAGATGGGAGCTCCGTATAGGCCTGATAAATATAATCATCGTCCGCTTCAGAAGGAACATTCTGCGAAGGATCAATAATCTCTACCCGATCCCCTTCTCTTCCTATCTTAGGTTTTTTTACGTAAGCAACACCCTCTTTTTTAAAAGGATCAGCCGTTTCATAAGCAGGCAATAGAAGGTCATGATCTTCATACATTTCCCACAAGATTGGAAGAATAGCCTTATTATCCAAAATCATTTTCCATACAGGTTCAATAACCCCTGTTTTATCGCTCGTAAAATGCTGTCCAAACTCCTCTTTGGCTATCCAGTCCCATGGGTAAAATTTAAAAAAGGCAAAGATATCTTCATCTTCAAGATCATAGAAATTCTTACCGTTCCAACCAATATCAGAAATATCTATAAATTTTGTTTTGAGACCTGCTTGTTCAGCGGTTCTCATCATATAGTTTACTAAGGTAAGATTCTCCTGAGAAAAACTTGTTAATTCACCATCTTTTTTTTCTAAACAAGTTGTAAAATAAAGTGTTTCTGGAAGAATTCCTCTACCTGCAACCTTCTCCCACGCCTTAACAAGACCTTCATGTATAAGATTGAACTGATCATTATGAATATCGTCCATATGATCCCTCAGCCAATCCCCCTGTAAAATGGATGCTTCAAATATCATGGCAGGCGTGTCGGCTTCATATTCAATGAGCTTAGGAGGAGATTTGCCATCAAACGCTAAATCTA
>JAJFGT010000081.1 GCA_021776015.1 Alphaproteobacteria bacterium | reverse complement strand
CAGCTCTTCGTCGCACCCTCTATTCCCAATGAGGCCTGCAAAGTGTCACCTAAAGCTCGTGACAAAGCAAGCTCCATACCCTCTGAGGTTCTTATACTTTCAAGAACAGGAGGAAAATCTCCTTCTACAAAATTTTCAATGAATGAAGTTAAGGTTCTAATTTCTGCCTCTTCAGAGGCTATATCCTGACGAAGTTGGCTTAATATTTTTTGCTTTTGTTCTTTATCTATATCTACTTCTTCAGACTCTTGCCTTATTTTTGTTTCTGCCCCAGTTAAAGTTTCAAGCTCTTGTTCGAACTGTTCTATCTCCTGAGTATACTCAGATTCAAGATCAGAATCTTTCTGGAGATCACTTTGCTCTTTCAACTCTAATTTCAAAAAATCTATGCGTTGAGTACATGCTGTCAACTGATCTTCATGCTGAGTAATATTTCGTTCTAATGTTGATATTTGTGCCTTTTGTTCAGCGCTTGTTTTTAAACGTGCTTGATACAAAGAATCTAATTCTTGAACTTTTAAGGTCTGAGATTCTTTATCGGCTTGAAGACGGAATAGCGTTTCTTTATAGGATGATTGGTTTGTATGGTGACGAGATTCTTCATTCTTTAATTGTTCAAGAAGAGCTTTATTTTCAATACGCATTTCTTGCTCATGCTTTTGATCATTTTCAATATTTTTAATATTTTCATGAAGAGTTTTAAGAGTCTCTTCTAACTGTTTTTCTTCATCTTCCAAACGCTGAAGGGTTATATTCTGAACTTGCCATGCAGCAGAAGATTTATGGGCATTTTCTCTTAAATCTGGAAGCTCCTCTGATTGTGTCATTTGTGTACGCGTTAATTGTGTAACAGTTTGCATCCTTGACGTTACAAGAGACTCTGTATCTTTCAATGTCTGAAGGCTAACCTCATAGGATTCCTGTGCATGTGCAAGCTCTAAACAGGCAAGGAGAGTATCTAGTCTTTGAATTTCATCACTCAGCAACTTATATTTGGCGGCTTGGCGTGCTTGTCTCTTTAGGGTTTGAATCTGCGCATCTTGAACACTTGTTATATCCTGTAGACGGTTCAAATTACTGTCAGCTGACTTTAAACGAAGTTCAGCTTCATGACGGCGGGCATAGAGCCCAGAAATTCCAGCAGATTCTTCTAAAATTCTTCGTCGTTCCGCAGGTTTTTCTGTAATAATTTGCGTAACCCGCCCTTGAGAAACAAGAGCAGGAGAGTTCGCGCCGATAACAATATCAGCAAATAACATTTGAACGTCACGTGCTCGCACTGTCTTTCCATTAATCTTGTAAAGAGATCCTTTGTCTTTCTCAATACGGCGAACAATTTCTATGTCATCGGAATTATTAAAAAGAGCTGGAGCAGATCGCCCTCGATTATCAAGGACGAGGGACACTTCTGCAAAGTTACGAGAAGATCGAGAAGAGGTGCCATTAAAAATGACATCCTCCATGCTTGTACCACCCCGCATACGCTTGGATGAGTTTTCCCCCATCACCCAACGCAGAGCTTCAACGAGATTTGATTTCCCACAGCCATTTGGCCCAACAACGCCTGTTAATCCTTTGCTGATGTCAATTTCTGTTCGATCAGAGAAGGATTTAAATCCATTTAAACGCAGGGTGTTAAATTGAACCATAGGACCCCTTATAATCTATTCAGAAGAAGGAATAAATTTTGCAACAACTTTGTCGAAAGCCTCTATTCCTTGACCTCCAGAGATCACTTGAACGCCGCCATTTACAACAAAAGAAGGGGTGGAATTGATGCTGTGTTTTTTAGCCGCATCTTTTAAGGTGTTTACGATTGCTTCTTCTAACTCATCATTCGCCAAACACTCTTCTACACGTTTATCAGTTAAACCTGCTAATTTAGCACTTTGTTTTAATTTTTTTATTGGATTAAGCGAGTGTGCCCACTGATCTTGGGTTTCAAAAAGAAAATTCATAAAACTATAATATTTATCTTCTGGCATACATCTTAAAACTTTACTCGCATTAATAGCGTTAGCATCAAGAGGGAATTCTTTGAAAATCATATAAATTTTTCCTGTATCTATATATTTCTTTTTCAATGTTTTCATCGTCGTTTTATGAAAGTTTGCACAATGCCCACACGTTAAAGAGGCATATTCTACAATCTGAATAGGCGCATCAGGATCTCCTATAGCTCGAACAGGCAATGTAAGTGTATCCTTATTTAAAAGAGGGGCATAACTGCTGTTAACTGGTTCGTCAGCTGGAATAGATGAAGTCGGTAACGGTGCGGGAAGATCCTTCTTAATGTTTTCAGGTGCAAGTTCAGGACGTTCAGGAATTTTTGCTTTAAAAGAGGGATCATCCGCCAGTGTTTTTATCTTTTGACGAAGGTCTTCCACTTCATCTTTTTTAGATATAGGAGCGCCTTTATTTATTGTAGGCGTTGAGTGAACATTTTTATTAGAAGGAGGTGTTTCAATACTCTCTGGTTGAGGGATGTCATCAGCAAAACCATTCAAAGATTTTACTTCGGAATCTACAGAAGATTCTGCCACTACAGACGAAGCATCTTTAGTAGACTCTTTTCCAAAGAAAGTCCAAAGAAGGATAGCTAGAATTACAAAAACAACAATGAGGATGGCTTTTCCAGCTTTTCCTGTCTGATCACCACGGTCTCCAAACATACAAATATCTCCCTTTTAAGTATTAAATAAAAATCATTGAATGGAGCG
>JAJFGT010000009.1 GCA_021776015.1 Alphaproteobacteria bacterium | reverse complement strand
GACGTCGTCTGATCGTCTGAGCACCGACCTGGATTTTGAGTTAGCCTTTGGAAATGCAGCGCGAGGGCATAGATTCTTTGATTCTATTGTGACGGCTAATGATATTAATGAAGAGGATAAAAAACCAAGTCCTATTCCCTTGTTGCTATCATGTGAAAATTTAGGTTTAAAGCCATCTGTAGGGCATGTCGCCCTTGAAGATAGCTTGCCTGGAACAACATCGGCTTTGGCTTGTTTTGGGAGCGGTCATAATTTGGTCATTCGGTTTACTGAGAGAGAAGGCGAGGTCGATCATACGCGTTTAGTTCATGCTTATGATATGGCACAAGCCGCTGGATTTATTCAAATGCATAAAGAGAATGTAACAGGTTCTAACGTTCTATCTTTTCAAAAACGAACTAATGAATTTACGGGATAAGCATGCGTATTGGAATTGATCTTGGGGGAACGAAAACGGAAGTTATTTGTTTAGATAAAAATAATGGCAAGGAAGTCTATCGCCATAGAGTGCCTTCCCCTCAAAATGATTATCCAGAGACAGTTAAGAATATTACGAATCTTATTGTCCTCGCAGAAAAAACTCTTGGAGAGAGCGTCTCTATCGGGATCGGAATTCCTGGGACTTTAAATCAAAAAGGATTGATTAAAAATGCTAACTCTGTCTGGTTGAACGGTCACGCCTTGGGAAAAGACTTAGAAGAGGCTTTGGGAAGAAAAGTTCGAATCCAAAATGATGCCAATTGTTTTGCTGTGTCTGAGGCAACCGACGGAGCAGGAGCAGGAGCTAAAGTTGTTTTTGGTGTTATTATTGGAACAGGATGTGGTGCAGGCCTAGTTATTGACGGGCGCCCTATACAAGGTGTTAATGGAATCGCTGGAGAATGGGGGCATAATCCTTTACCTTTCCCTCGTATTTATGCTGAAGAGACAACATGCAAGGATATATTCTTAGAAAAAGAATCCGATCATGATGATATTATAAATCCAATTTATGCTCATAAAGAACGTCCCTCATATTATACGGATGATGTGTCTTGTAACGAGTCCTTCGGTCCAGCATGTTATTGCGGGAAAAGAGGATGTTTGGAAACATGGATTTCAGGAACAGGGTTTAAGAATGATTATATGCGTGTAGAAAAAGAAGCCCTCTCTACACACGATATTATTGCCAATATGAACAATGGTGATTTGAAGGCAAAGGCAGCCTTTGAACGCTATGCTGATCGATTGGCACGAGCCCTTTCTGGAGTGATCAATATTGTTGACCCCGATGTGATTGTTTTGGGTGGAGGGATGAGTAATGTTTCAGAACTTTATGACGTTGTACCCTCTCTCTGGGGTAAGTATGTATTCTCAGATACTGTTGAGACAAAGCTTAAGCCTCCAAGGCATGGAGACTCTTCAGGTGTACGTGGAGCAGCATGGCTCTGGAATGATTGAAAATTCCATGATACGATAAGACTTCGTTTTCTCTTGCTCAAAGGAAAAGGCCCTCATTATGATTATTGTTTTTGGATCCTTAAATATGGACATGATGGTTCACGTTGATACCCTGCCACAAGCAGGGGAGACTGTTCTCTCATCAAATGTAAATCTTTTCCCTGGTGGAAAAGGCGCAAATCAAGCTTTGGCTGCAGCAAGACTGGGTGAAAAAGTTGCTATGGTCGGTGCTGTCGGTGATGATGATTTTGGACAGACATTGACACATTATCTGCGACAAAATGGAGCCATGACGTCAGGAGTGGCAAAATCAGAAAAGCCAACAGGGATCGCTGTTGTAACACGAGATTCTGCGGGTGAAAATCAGATTGTTGTTGCGTCAGGTGCTAATTTGGATGCCAAAGCAGATCAAGTTCCCAATGAAATCCTTACTAAAGAGAATTATTTGCTGTTACAAATGGAGCTTCCCGTCTCTGAAACAGTTTCTTTGCTTGAACGTGCAAAAAAGGCAGGCGTGACAACTGTTTTGAATCTTGCCCCTGCTATTATGATTCCAGAGAGTGCGATGGAGAATCTTGACTATCTCATTGTAAATAGCATAGAGGCTGCCCAGATCTCTGAAAAACTGGGGCTCGGAACGGACTTAAATATTGAAAAACTTGCGCAAGCATTGGCACAGTTTGGGAATTTGACGTGTATTGTTACAGGTGGCGTTGAAGGATCTATTGCCGTCACTCCAAAAGGAGAAACCTTTAAAGTTCAAACCTCTCGTGTTGAAGGGGAGGATCTCATTGATACAACTGGAGCGGGGGATTGTTATTGTGGAACGTTAGTTGCGGGACTTCATGCAGGAAAAAATTTGAATGAGGCTATGAACCTTGCCAGTGTCGCCGCGTCTCTATCTGTAAGAGGAGAGGGGGCACAGAGCTCCTATCCTTATTTAGATGATATTCAAGAAGAGACCAAAAGACTATCAACGATTCCAACCCCCAACCCCATGAACTAGTCACTATATTATTTAGTATATTGCAAAACCCTCTATTTCTCGTACACTGAGTCTATTCAATTTGATTCTTTTGTGTGATTTAAAGAAAGGGGTTCATGCCTATGACGTTGTCAGATCGACAAGAAATCATTATGAATTTTGGCGCGCCTCCTTCTTTGGATGATTTCCAAATGATCGCGCGCTCTATTTGTGAAACTCTTCCTGATGAACTTGTTGCGTTGGTAGAAAATTTGGACGTAGATGTTCAAGATTTTCCCGATGAGACTATAGAGATGGATCAAAATCTTGATGATCCTTATGAATTACTCGCTCTTTACCAATCCTCCAAGGAGCTGACTCCAGGGGTAGAAAAGAAGAGTGCAGAAGGAAATGATACTCTTATCCTTTATCGTCGTCCTATTCTTGATTATTGGTGTGAATCAGGAGAACAGTTCGAGTTTGCTTTACGGCAAATCATTGTTGAGGAAATTGCACGGCAGGAAGATTTTACAGAGGATGATATCAAAGATATGCTGCGACAACACCATCAAGGGTTTTTATAATCGTTGTCTCTTAAAAAGGGACTCTGTAAAAGGGGCTCTGGCTTTATGCCCCTTTTTAACTTCCTTGCTCAATAAAGTAATTTAAACGCTTTGCAAACTCTGTGGGGTTGCTAACGGGCTCCCCAAGGGCAATTTTCGCTTGGTCAAAGAGGAGGTAAGCGGCATCTTTGACATGATCATTGGCAGTAGACTGTGAAAGCTTTGTAATAAGAGGGTGATCCGCATTGATTTCTAAAATACGTTTACCATGTGCTTCGTAATGTTGCTGGCTTTTTAAAATACGTTCCATTTTGAGATCAACTTCATTCTCAGCGGCAATAAGGCAAGAAGGGGAATGTGTTAAGCGTGTTGATACTTTGACATCTATAACATCATCAGAAAGTGTTTCTTTCATGAGTTGAATAAGTTTTTCAATCTCTTCGTTCGGTTTTGTCTCTGTTTGTTTCTTTTTCTTGCTGCCTTTTGTATCTGTTCTTTCAAAAGCAGTTAGATCAATAGATCCTTTAGTTAACGATACAAAGTCTTTTTCTTTATAATCAAGGACAGATTGTAACCAAAAATCATCAATCGTGTCTTTGAGAAGGATAACTTCAAGATCTCTGGCTTTTAAACCTTCTAATTGAGGAGAGTTTCTAAGGGTATCAATGTTTTCTCCGCTAATGTAGTAGATTTGGTCTTGCCCTTCTTTCATACGAGACACATAGTCTTCCAATGAAACTGTTTCTGTTTCTGAGTGTGAAGTATAGAAGCGACAGATTTTAAGGAGTGCCTCACGATGTTCTGTAGCGTCATATAATCCTTCTTTTATTACAGATCCAAATTGCTGCCAGAAGGCTAGGAATTTATCGCCTTCTTTTTTAGAGAGGACATCAAGTTCTTTTAATATTTTTGTAGCAACACCATTTTTAATTTTAGTTATAACAGGATTATGCTGGAGCATCTCACGGCTGATATTAAGAGGGAGATCTTGACTATCAATAACACCACGTAAGAATCTAAGCCAAGGATACATAAGATCGTTACATTCATCTGTAATAAAGACACGCTTAACGTAGAGTTTTATGGCATTTTTACGGGCAGGATCAAAGAGATCCCAAGGGCGCATGCTGGGGGTGTAAAGGACAGCTGTGTACTCGATAGTGCCTTCTGCTCTCCAATGTGTTGTCATCAGAGCTTCATCCATTGTAAATCCTGCAGAAAGGTAATGGAAAAAGCCTCTGTAATCATCTTCTGTGATTTCTGATTTAGGACGTGCCCAAAGAGCATTCGCTGCATTTATGTGAGTTTCTTCTTCCTCTGAATCCTCATCGGGTCGTCCCAAATAAATAGGAACATCAATATGATCTGACCATGTTTCAATAACTTCTTTTAGCTTTGGCTCTATGAGATATTCAAAAGTTTCATCTTTGATATGAAGAATAATAGCGGTTCCACTCTTATCAATAAGAGATTGTTGTTCTTTTGTCGGTGTGTCGAGGGTATAGCCTGTCTTTCCATCAGAAG
>JAJFGT010000080.1 GCA_021776015.1 Alphaproteobacteria bacterium | reverse complement strand
ATAATAGAATCCTGCAAAAACCCCAAACACAGCTCCAATAGAGAGAACATAATGGAAATGTGCTACAACATAATATGTATCATGAAGGGCAACATCCATGCCCCCATTGGCTAAAATAACACCTGTGACGCCTCCCATTGTGAAAAGGAATACGAAACCCATAGCCCATAGCATAGGTGTCTTAAACTCGATTGAGCCGCCCCACATTGTAGCAAGCCATGAGAATACTTTGATACCTGTTGGGACCGCAATAATTAGAGAGGCTGCTGAGAAATAGACTCGTGTATTGACGGAAACACCTGTTGTAAACATATGATGCGCCCAAACAATGCATCCAAAAAATCCAATAGAAACCATAGCGTAGACCATTGGCAAATATCCAAAAATAGGCTTTTTCGAAAATGTTGAAATAATATGTGAAATAATCCCAAAAGCAGGGAGGATCATAATATAAACTTCTGGATGACCGAAGAACCAAAAGAGATGTTGGAATAAAAGAGGGTCTCCACCACCTTCTGAACGGAAGAAAGATGTATCAAAATTTCTATCTGTTAAAAGCATTGTAACGGCGCCAGCAAGGACAGGAACCGTAATGACAAGAAGAAAACTGGTTATAAGCATTGACCATACAAAAAGAGGCATTTTATGAAGAGTCATCCCAGGGGCACGCATATTCAAGATTGTTGTAATAAAGTTTGCCGCACCTAAGATAGAGCTAATTCCCGCAAGATGGATGGCAAAGATAACCATATCAACAGACATTCCCGTATGCCCTCCGACGGTATCAGATAAGGGCGGATAGAGGGTCCATCCTGTTCCTACTCCAGACCCCGGTCCTCCATCAACAAAAGCAGACCCCAGAAGAAGTCCAAAAGATGGGATTAAGAGCCAAAATGAAATATTATTTAAACGTGGAAAAGCCATATCTGGAGCCCCGACCATAAGGGGGATAAAATAATTTCCAAATCCTCCAATCAGTCCAGGCATTACAACGAAGAAGACCATAATAACACCGTGAGCAGTAATCCAGACATTCCACATGTGTTCGCCACCATCAGCAATAAACTGAAGGCCAGGTTCTTGAAGCTCAAGGCGCATCAAAACTGAGAAAAATCCTCCAATCAAACCCGCAGCAATTGCAAATATAATGTATAGGATTCCAATATCTTTATGATTTGTTGAGCAAAACCAACGTTTAAAAAATCCAGGTTTATGATCGGCCATTCTTAAAATCCTCTTGTCTTCTTTTGACTGTTTTTATGTACTACTATTGTGTTTGTGCGATCTGTATGGATGAAGAGCTCATTGTATTGAGCGCATATTTTTCTTTAGCTTCATTTAACCACTGTTCAAATTCTTCCTCTGTAACAGCCTTAATCTCAATAGGCATGTAAGCATGTCTTGCACCACATAGCTCAGAACACTGTCCATAGTATGTTCCGGGTTTCGTAATGCGAACCCATGTTTCATTAAGGCGTCCTGGGATAGCATCAATTTTAATTCCAAAAGCGGGAAGAGCAAGAGAATGGATGACATCTTCTGCTGTTACTAAAATTTGAATATTAGTGTTAATTGGAAGGACGACTACATTATCTGTTGAAAGAAGGCGTTGTTGTCCTTTAGATGGATCTATATCTTTGTCTTCAATCATATAAGATAAAAATTCAATATTTTCGTAATCAGGGTACGAATATCCCCAATACCATTGATAACCTGTGACCTTAATAGTCATCTCAGGGGCTTCTGTACGATCCATATAATAGAGAAGCTTTATAGAGGGGACCGCAATTATTGTAATAATAATTACAGGGATTACTGTCCAAATAATTTCAAGTGGAGTGTTGTGTGTTCTTTTTGAGGGTTCTGGATTGGTCTTTGCATTAAAGCGAAGAATGATAAAAAGAAGTAAACCTGCGACAAGAACAACAATAAATACACACAGATAAAATAACATACTATAGAAATCATGTAATCGTTCTGCAACAGGACTAGCCGCATCTTGAAACCCAAATTGATATGGTTCCACACCACTTGCAAAGGCAAGAGTTGGAAGAAGATAGGCAGCAAGTGCTATAGAGAGGTATAATATTTTTGACATAGTATTTGTAAAATCCTTATAAGGTCCCCATCATATTTTATACAAACGTTACAATAGCATATTGAAGAGAACCGTCAATTTGATTCAGAACACAACAACTGTTTAGATTTAATTTTAAGTATTTAATCCAGTGCCTTTGATAAGGCAGAGATTTGCGCTCCTAATCTTTCAATAAGGAGTTCTTTGGGTGTTGTTTCAATTGTTTGAATAAGAGCAGAACCTACAATAACAGCATCACTAAATTCTGACATATTTTGAATGTCTTTGGGTGTCTTAATCCCAAATCCGATGGCAAGAGGAAGATCTGTTTGTGTTTTAAGTTCTTCAACATGTTTTCGGACATCTGCAATATTAGCACTTTTTGTTCCTGTGACACCCGCAATAGAGACATAGTAGAGAAAACCACTGGCATTGTGGGTAATTTTTTTAAGGCGTTCAAGGTTTGTCGTTGGTGTGGCGAGGCGGATTAGATCAATGGCATTCTCTTTAGCGTGAGGGACAAGAGATTCCTCCTCTTCTGGCGGTGTGTCTACAATTAAAACGCCATCGACACCAGCCTGTTTAGCATCTGAGAAAAAGAGAGACTCTGTATAGGCGTGAAGAGGATTGGAATAGCCCATGAGAATGATGGGCGTATCTTGATTTTCTTTTCTAAACAACTCTACCATTTTGAGGGTTTTCTTTAAATTTATTCCATTTTTAAGCGCGCGCTGCCCTGCACGTTGAATGGTTTCTCCATCAGCAACAGGATCGCTAAAAGCCATTCCAATTTCAATTAAATCTGCCCCTGCTTTAGGAAGCGATTTAAGGATAGCAAGGCTTGTTTCAAAATCGGGGTCGCCACCCATAATAAAGGGGATAAGCCCTTTGCGGTTTTTTGTTTTTAATTGTTTGAATGTGTGTGTGATGCGTGACATTTAGAATCTAAAATCTTAAAAGTGATGCGCCCCATGTTAGCCCTCCTCCGAGAGCCTCCAATAAAATGAGCTGATTTTTTTGGATACGACCATCTCGAACTGCGAGATCAAGAGCTAAAGGAATGGAGGCCGCGGACGTGTTTCCTTGATCTTCCACAGTGACAACGACCTTATCCATTGGCAAGCCTAACTTCTCAGCGGTCGCGCTAATGATACGAATATTGGCCTGATGTGGGACGAGCCAATCCAAGTCGTTTCCTGTAAATCCATTAGCGGAAAGAGCTTCTTCTACAATATTATGCATTAAAGTGACGGCCTGTTTAAAGACCTCTCGCCCTTGCATTTGAATGACGCCCGTGCTCCGTGTTTTAGAGACCCCTCCATTGGTGCAGAGAATGTCCTTATAACGTCCATCAGCATAAAGATGAGTTGAGAGAATGCCTCTTTGGGGTGTGCTAGCCTTATCATCTGTCTCTTCGGATGCTCCAAGAACAACAGCGCCTGCACCATCTCCAAATAGAACACAAGTTGTACGATCCTCCCAATCTAGAATGCTGGACATAGACTCAGCACCAATCACAAGAATATTTTTACATTGTCCTGATTGAATAAAACTGTGTGCTGTGCTGAGTGCGTAAATAAAACCTGTACAAACAGCCTGTATATCAAAGGCCATCTTTGCAGGGAGATTTAACTCGGCCTGTACGTGAACGGCTACAGAAGGAAAAGTAAGGTCAGGTGTTGTTGTCGCAACAATAACGCCATCAATATCATCAGAAGAAAGTCCTGATGCAGCTAAAGCTTGGCGCGCCGCATTACTAGCAAGAACTGAAGTGGTCTCTTCCCCAGACACAATATGGCGCTGGCGAATGCCTGTCCTTTGAAAAATCCACTCATCCGATGTCTCAACTATTTTTTCAAGATCAACATTTGTTAGAATTTTAGAGGGAAGGAACGATCCTGTTCCCTTGATAACAGATTGAATACTCATAGTAATTTTACAATTTCTTTAAATTATACAATAGAATCTATACGCCTTCGATGTCTGAGGCGAAAAATGACTCTTGGTTCATTAGTTCTTTGAGCTCTTGAGCTACTTTTTCATTAAATTCATTTTCAATAAGGTTATAGGCAACTTCTAGAGCATTTGCAAAACCAATAGCATCTGTTCCTCCGTGGCTCTTCACACAGACGCCATCAAGACCTAAAAACATTCCACCGTTATAAAAACGAGGATCAATTTTTGCTTTCATCCGAGAGAAAGCTCTCTTTGCTAAAAGAGCCCCCATCATTGCAAAAATAGAGGATTTAAAGGCTTCCTTTGTATAAAGTGCTGATAAATTTGCAACGCCTTCCGCCATCTTTAAGGCAATGTTTCCTGTGAAGCCATCTGTAACAACTACATCTGTTGTACCCATGGGAATATCATCCCCTTCAATAAAACCATGATATTTCCCCGAAAAAGAGACGCGCTCTAAAATAGCTGCTGCTGATTTTAACTCCTCATGTCCTTTAATATCTTCAGATCCTATATTTAATAGTCCAATGGTTGGGGTTTCTTTCCCTCCCACAACTTTAGCGTAAACAGCACCAAGCAAGGCAAATTGAACGAGAACTTCTGAATCACATGATAAATTTGCGCCAAGATCAAGCATCACAATTTCTCCGTCATGAGTCGGCAGAACACTTGCAATGGCAGGGCGACGAATATCAGGTAGACATTTTAAAACCATTTTAGCCATTGCCATTAACGCACCCGTATTGCCTGCGGAGACAATACAATCAGCACGTCCGTCAGAAACAGCATTAATTGCTAGACGCATGCTTGACTCTCTGCCTTTGCGCAGGGCAACAGATGGTTTTTCAGTGTTAGAAATGGAATGAGGTGTATGAATAACTTCAGAATTGGATTTGAGGTTAGGATATCGTGAGAGAACGGGGCGAATATAAGATTCATCCCCAAAGAGCAAAAAATGAATATTAGGATGTTTTTCTAGAGTGCGTGCAGCTCCAGGAATTGTAATATTTACCCCTTGATCCCCACCCATAGTATCAATAGAAATTGTAATTTTGTTTGTTTGTGAATGAGGCACGTTTTCCAAAAACCAATCTATTTTAAAAATTAAAAACTAAAAAAGGCAGTATATTTATACTGCCTCTGTCATAGCATGAATCTCTTATGAATCGAAGGAATTGTTCAAAATTATATACAAAGTATATACAAGATATCTTAAATTAGTTTCTCTTAAGTTGAAAGATGAATATGACGTAGAATGTGTCTATTCTTGATCCTCGAGAATTTGTTTTCCTTTGTACATACCTGTCTTTAGATCAACATGATGACGTCTAACAGGTTCACCTGTATGTGAATCTTCGACCCAGTTTACAGTTGTAAGTGAATCATGTGAGCGACGCATATTACGCTTTGATTTTGATACTTTACTTTTTGGAACAGCCATGGCCCTAAACCTCTGTTATTAAATTAACTCAAATTATTTTATCCATTTACATGGCACTAGATCGCCCTTATAAGCCAAAACTCTATAAAGATGCAAGAGAAATCTGCATTATTCCTTTTCTTTCCATTCTTTCAAAGATTCAAAAGGGCTTTCTCGTTTAGATGGAGGCTGTGCAGGTGTTTTTTGTAATGGCGGTTGAGTCCCCTCTATATAAGGATAGGGGTTAATAGATAAAGATAAGAATTGTAATATAAGCGATCCCATATCTATTTGACCATTTAGAATAGGTTCGGGATCTTCTTCTTCCTCTAAAATTGGCGTATCATTGACACCGCCTTTTGAAAATAACTCTTTTTTAGCTTTTAAAAAAGGAACCGCTGTATCTTTGTCTGCAAAATAACTGTCAAAGTTTTCTTCGATATGGCTATCTATTTTTTGCAAGGAATAGACGCATGTTTGTGTAATATCTGCTTTAATAAGCCCAGATATGTGAAAAATATATTTTCCTGCTTTGCGTTTTATATCTAGGCCACATGTTAAGGATTCTATAGCTTCAATCTCTAAGAAATCTGCAATATTAGGTAAACAATTTTCATCAGGTGTCAGATGAAGAACCGTATGATCCTTTTTCAAATTGCCAAT
>JAJFGT010000079.1 GCA_021776015.1 Alphaproteobacteria bacterium | reverse complement strand
CTGGCTTCTATGCCATTCACATGAGTAATATCCTTTAACCTCAAACGAGAGTGATAAGACATCACACCTAAGATACCATGAGATCTTTGAATCCCGTTTATATCTATATATTTATAATGATATGGCGTAATAGAGAGATCAAAGACTTCTCCCTCTCTTTCAATTGTTAAATCCAATTCAACAGGTGGTGTTTCCTTAGTTAAATCTGAGATTTGCTCATAACGCGTCACAGATATATCATTGATCTGTAAAATACGGTCATCTGTTTTTAAGCCTTTTTCTTCTGCAATCATTCCTACTTTAATACCTGTTAGGACAGGTGGTGTTGAAGGATGTCCAATCGTTGAGAACGCCATAAACATTACAATAAAGGCCAAAAGAACATTAAAGGCAGGCCCCGCCAGAATAATCGTTACTTTTTTAAGAAAAGAGAGTTCTTCAAAACTCTTGTGATTCAAACTCACACGTCCAGAAATGGGAATTCTTTTTATATACCATTTTATAGTATTATTAGAGGTTTTTTTCCAAATTGTTTTACCATAACCAATTGAGATTTCATCAATTTTAATACCAAAAAGACGTGCCAAAACAGCATGTCCAAATTCATGAAACATCAAGATCATGAAAATAAAAAACGGAATACACGCAACCATGAGGATAGTAGAAGACATACTTTTTATTGTATATCATTAGAGTTAGAAAACACCAGAAAACAAGTTTAGAATTTTGAAACAATGAACCACTGTCCTCCATCAGAGACAATTGTAAGAGCATTATATTGATTATTTAAAGGCTGAGAAAACCCATCAGGTCCAGATCCTCCTTGTTCTGTGATCGTAATGACATTAGCAGAAACATCTGTCTTCTTAATTGTGATTGTACGTCCGATGGCTTCAGGGGCATTGGCAGGAGGAAGCCGTGCTTCTAGAACACCTCCAAAACTTGAAAGAAAATAGATGTCCACGGCCATATCAATATCATAAAGCCCCGCCCCATCAAAAAATCGAGTATTCCCTGCCATACGATTGGAGCTTGTCACAAACCATTCGGCTCCATTTGAAATCATCGTTACAAAATCATGTTGCCCCCCAAGGAAAAAGGCACTGCGATCAGGCCCTAACCCTAAATCTTGCTCTGAAATTGTGACAAGATTTTTAGATGTATCAACTTTTTTAATCGTTATTTCACAGCCGACGGCATCACTTGCCAGAGGAAGACGTAATTCTAAATCTCCTCCAAACGATGAGACCAAATGAACACTATGTGAGAGATCCAAATCCATAACTCCACTTGTATCAATATACTCTGTGTCAAAGCGTTGAAGGGTTGTAGTCAAATCTGTGACAATTGAACGTTGCAATCTATTCTTATAAGGAAAACCTGCATTATAGGCTGTATATTCTCCACCTGATAAATCCCAAATTGCTGCGCCATCACTGGCTGATAATAAATTAAAAATAGAAGTTTCGATTGAACCGCTCTCTAATTTGAAGTTAGGAACGAGATTGTTCGATTCGGCATAAGGGTTTATAAACAAGCTCTTATTTGAGTTTGCTCCGATATGAAAACAAGCTTGTGCCGTGCCTTTTACATTCACTTCACAATCAACGAAGGCGTTATTAAAGGCACCCTCTTCTACATAAATTCCCGATCCTGAGATATCAGATCCTAATGAATAGACACGGCATGCGTGAAATTTATTGGCGTTAGGCGTATCCCCTGCACCTGATCTCATCAGATGAATTCCATGCTGGGAGGGCTGCGCAACAAGAACACGTGCAAAATTATTCCAGTAGCACGGGAAATTTGTATCTAGATATCCATCCAACTGTACGCCTATCCCACATCCCCATAAGGTAACATCCGTTACAGAATTTTGAACACAAGGAGTACTTAGTCCATAAAGCTTTAAGCCAACATCGCCCTGTTCAATCCGCAAAGAGCTCAATGTAATATACTCTGAAACCATCTCAATCACGGCAAAGCCAGTAGCGTTGGCTTTAAGAACAGCACTCTGTCCTGCCCCTATCATGCTTTGACGTTGAGTCAAAACAAGAGGAGAGGATATAAGATACGTTCCTATTGGAATAAAAACACTCTTATGAGCACTTAGTGCCTGTTGAATAGCCAACGTATCATCGGTCAGTCCATCACCCACAGCTCCAAAATCTTTAATAGAGACAAGATCCGAAAATTTATCATGTGCTGTACGTGTGACAGACCCCGTTCCTATAGCCGTAAAGTCTGGTGATGCCATGGCACCGTCCAATGACACCGAAATGGGGTCACCATTCCCATCAAACCCCAAAGCTTGATTAGCACGTTGTGCCCGAAGAGGTAATGTTACAGCTCCTGTATTCTCAGCAGGATCAAAACGTAACATTCCTACCTGATCACTTGAAGTTTGTTGGATAGATCCTGTTAAATAATCAAGCTCGTTATTGATAGCTTGAGCAGAGAAATCACCTCCAGAGAGAAAATCAGTCACTCTTTCCAACGTTAAGCGACGTTCCAATGTCACAACCACTCCATTGGGGGGAGGATAATCAAACTGTATTTCTCCCCCTGATGTTTGCCCCGCATTGAGAACCGTGAAACCACTATTTTGAGGCGCACCATCAAAAGAGACTAAAAGATTTTCACTGGAAAAAATGGGAAAAGGATAGGTGAAGAGTGTCTCCACACCATTGGCCAGATAACGTACAATTGGCATGATTTCAGGCATTTTAATATGCTCACTACTTGGCTGAGGCATTGATAACTCCTTTTGGTTTATGAATTCATTAAAAAAACCTCACTTTTTTAAAAAAGAGGGTTTGAAGAGAGGCTAAAAGAATAAGAAAAGATCTAAAACAAACGGCCTACACGTTGTTTTTCTGCCAATTGGCTTGCCTGCAAAATATTCAGGCGCTTTTTCTGATTGATGGTCTGATCGAGAGCATTTGTTCTCAGTGTATCAAGGCGTTCTGCTTGAAGACGATCATCTTCATTTTCATCAAACAAGCCTAATAAAATAGCCTGCCCTGAGCCTCCATCCGCACTGATACCTTGTGAACCGAACAAAGTCCGCTGACGTGCAACGGCACGCTTAAGAGCTTTACTCCGTTGTTTTTGTGCCTCATCAGAATTGATTTGAATCTGTTTCTTTTGAAGATTAACATCTTCTTGAGATTGACGGAGCGTTTCAGCCTGTCGGGATTGTAATTGTGACAAAGCCCTTTCCTGATCTTTCTCTTGTTTTGCAATTGTTCCAATTCCATTGGCAAGTCCTGCCGCTGTTTGCAATACAGGTAATAATGTGGTCAGACCACTTGTGAGCGTTCCCATCTTTTTTCCTTTTTTAAATTTATAAAACAGATTTAGAGTTATTTCTTTCCCAATATTCTTTGAATTGAGGCGTTATTGATTTTTGTGAAATATTTTAACATTTTTCTTGACCAGCTTATGGAAACCATGCTATTTCAAAAAATAGAAATAATGATTAATAATAAGGAAATATAAAATGGCTCGCGGAGAAAATGGAAGAATTACAAATGGTGCTATAGCGCCAACACACCATCCCTATAAAAGACCGGGCATTCCTAAAGCGACATTATATAACCCAGAGGAAGCAAAGCGTCAGCCCGTCAAAATCTTTACACCTGCTGAAATTGCGGCATTAAACGGAGAACTCGCGGCCACTGAAACCTCAGCAGTAAATGGAGATTTTACAGCTGGAGCATCAACTCAAGCTGGCTCAAATGGAGAAGATCAGACAACAGTAGAAGAAGTTTCAGGTCTTAATGCCCTTCCTATGAGATGTGCTCGTCTCTAATTATTAACACTCAATTCCATTACTACGGATAAGAGTGTAAAGGGAAGAGGCATATCCTGTTCAATGGACCAGAGAGATTGCGTCAAGTCATGGGACCATCCAAAGGCTCTGATATGAATATCTCCACTTACCTGTAGAGGTGCAGAGTCTAAAATAGGAGCCGTTCCAGATTTTCCGGCTTGCTTTAAGACAATATCTTGTAAGCCTCGCCCTACATCTGCCCTCATAAAAGAAGTTGATTCAATCCTAAAACAGACATCGACCAAGCGAACAGCTCGTCCCCTACCTGCCCCATCGATAGCACTCGGAGGAAGAGGCTTGATCTTATGTGTAAAGGGTAATCCAATCTGAACATTTGAAGCAGGCTGTGCCAAAGTAATGCCTCCATTCAAAATTATTTGCTCATCTTGAACAATCTCATCTGCTATAATACGAACAGTTTTCCCTTCTAAGTGATCCAATCCAGACCATGTACTCAACGGCGTTGGATTATCTCCCTGAAGAGCAGAATCTAAATAGAAACTCTCATCAAAAATTTCAATTGTATAAACGCCATTTCCTCGATCAATCAGCAAGTACACATCTTCTCCTACAGCAGAGACAGACTTAACAAGCCCCTCTGTTTCATGAAGCGTCCATGCGGCCACTTGCTCCGCACGATAGACGGTGAGTGTTGCAAATTTTCCATCCTCTCTAACAATAAAAAGAAGACGTCTTTTTTGATCAAAATCCTGATCAACGGGGTTTTGTACAATATGACGAGAGAGAAGTGCCAAATCTGTTGACTGATAGGCTTGCTCAATATCTGTATATAAAAATTCTCGAATTTCCTGTTTATTGCGAGCAATGAACAAGGTTGCGCCATCGACATCAACAGGAGGAATAAAGCGATCAATCACAGACCCAATCCGTGTTTGTCTCCTCAACTGAAGTGTTTGAGGGGTCAAGGGATCTCCCGTTACCATCCATTCAGCG
>JAJFGT010000078.1 GCA_021776015.1 Alphaproteobacteria bacterium | reverse complement strand
GTATCCGTTATTACTGTCCCTATTATGGAAGAGTATTTGAAAAATCTCGGAATGGAATTGATTGGAAGAATAGCACAGAAACTATTTTAAATTGGTCTGTATCGTTTGAAACTGATCAGGATTTTTATGATTATAGGTTTCAATCTGAACAACATATTTTTATTCTAGCGGACAAGTTGAAGACAAAAACTCAACAAAAAGATTCTCATTTTAACGTCTATTCATTGTGTGATACATCAGCTTCATGGCACCATGTTGATAATATTTTTTCTCGAGGACAACAACTTATATTATCTGGTGTTCCCGTCTTGGAAAATGATTTGGTTTGGGTGCTGTGTAAACCAAACGATACAGTTCAATATTATGAGATGTTGCGCCTTTTAACCTATGTTAACGCACCCATTGTAAATAAATCATACCTTCAGTTTCATTCCTATGACCAGCGAAGGATCATCAATGTAGATGAGAATAATCATTATATTGTTTCTGATGAATTGGGTGTAAAGAGGGCTTTGAGACATTTAGATTATGCCGGATTTAAAAAATATATTGTAAGAGCCCCTTATCATTCTGAATGTCAGGGAATGTGTTTATCAGAAGATGTTAGGCACGTGTATGCCATGTTTACAATGTTGGTAAAAAGATTTGGGTATGTCACTATTCAAGGGCATAGAGAGGCACATGTTTAACAAAGCAATCTTTAAAATATTATATTCTTAGGCGTTTTCTTTTTCTACTTTATTTTCTTCTATGGCAGAATTTGAAGTAAGTTTTAGAGGAGAATTTTTTGTCGAAATTGTTCTATCAAAAACATAGGCATAAGAAAGGTCTTGCAGAGATTGAAGACTGTTTTGGTAGTATGGATCTTTAATTGTTTCTTTAACAGACTCTTCAACAGACCTTGGAACTTTTTGAGTACGCGCCATTTTTTCAACATCACTGAGTGTAATGGTGACCCCATTTTTGCGTTCTTCAATAATGCGTTCTCCTAAAGCAACAAGACTTTCATATTTTAACTCCTGTTGAGATCCTTTAAAGCTGAGAGTTATAAGATTTTTAGTTGATTCTATATCATCTATCTCTGCTTTCTCAAAAGTATTGGCGGCAAGCTGTAGGGCTGAGGCACACCATCCAAAAACTTTTCCTTCTGTTAGATCTTGGTTTTGGTGGTTGGCTTCATCAATGAAAGGTTGTGCGCTTTGCTCTTCTAAACCCTTCTCAAGAACGAATTCAAAGGTCTCTTCAATGGCTTTTTCATGGTAGCTTTTATTTTGTTCATCACTTCTGAACGCATTAAAGCGCGTATGTTTAATACGTTTTTCAGATGTTTCTAGGTCTGTACAATTTTTAATAATAAGGGATGTAACCTGTATAATAGGGTCTTCACTGGTATGGATGGCAGCAGAGAGAATGTACTCAGGGTTGTGATTTTGCCATGCCATTTCTTGAGCGGGTTTACAAAAATCCCACCATTGTTGGTATGCCTCATCAGGAATGGTTCGAGCAATCGATGATGCAAATTGAAGAGGTGTTAGAATAAAGTGATATGTACTTTTTTCCTTATCTTTTTTTATAAGGGTATTCCATGCTTGTTGTGTTGTCTGGTATGCAAGAGGATAAGGGTAGTGCCATGGCTTATTTTTTGTTTTGGCGATCATTGTATCGAGGCATCGATCTCTTGCGAGAGTTTTAATGGATAAATCAAATCCAAGATCAGCCAAGACAAGAACTGAAAAAATATCAGCCTGTAATGTCGCTTTTGTAAGGTTGAGGGCACTTCGTTTGGGAAGAAGGGGGCCTGATTTTAAATTATTTTTATATTTAGGGCTCTGAAGAAGACGCGCTGTATCAATAGCCATCCAACCTAAATGATAAACCTCACGGAGAATTGAATCTGCTGTGCTGTGATTATCAAGGTTTATGGTGATGATACCCAGTGTATGTTTTTGCTCTCTTAGGCCCATCATGGATTGAGTTGTTTCAATAGCTAGCCCATGAAATTGTGAATGATTAGTATTTTTAGATTTATGAAGAATATTTAAAGCAATTGAACCTGCGGGATGCGACTGAAAAAAGTAGTTTTCGAGTTCAATGGCTTCATCTCTTTGTCCCCAATGATGGAAAATATATTTTAAAGATACGGCGTAAGCAGATTTTTCTAGAAATCCTGTAAATTTTTGGCAGATTTCATGAATGTCATCTTGTTTTAATTCTTTTATCATCGTGTTATCTCTGTGGTTTAATATGGTTTAACGGAAAGTAAAGGAAAAAGGTTAATAGAATCTTTAGATGGATTCTAGAGGACGTGAAAAGACTCTAGATATTTTTGTTATATGCTGTAGGATGCATCACTATAAATTGTCATGTCTAGGTTAGACACATTAGAACTATATATTGTAAGGGGTTTTTTGAGATGAAACAAGGGTCTTTGATGAAGGGTAAGCGAGGGCTTATTATGGGCGTCGCCAATGATCGCTCCATTGCGTGGGGGATGGCAAAGATGGCTCATAGTGAGGGTGCAGAACTTGCCTTTACTTATCAGGGAGGTGCTCTTGAAAAACGAGTGCGACCTTTAGCAGAGAGCGTTGGGTCAGATATTATTCTTCCATGCGATGTCACGGATGAATCAAGTATTGATGCAACGTTTAAAGCCCTAGAAGAAAAATGGGGAACTCTTGATTTTGTTGTCCATGCGATTGCTTTTTCTGACAAGAATGAACTTGATGGATTATATCTTAATACGACACGTGATAATTTTCTTAAAACAATGGATATTTCTGTTTATTCGTTTACAGCCGTAGCACAGCGTGCTGTGCCTTTAATGAATGAAGGTGGAAGCCTTGTGACGTTAACCTATTACGGTGCTGAGCGTGTTATGCCACATTATAATGTGATGGGTGTTGCAAAAGCAGCTCTTGAAGCATCTGTCCGTTATTTAGCAACAGATCTCGGTGGTCAAAATATTCGTGTGAATGCGATTTCAGCAGGCCCGATTAAAACATTGGCAGCAAGTGGAATTGGTGATTTTAGATATATCTTAAAATGGAATGAGTTGAACTCTCCCTTAAAACGCAATGTTACTCTCGAAGATGTTGGGCGCTCAGGGCTTTATTTGCTTTCTGACCTTGGAAGTGGTGTCACTGGAGAGGTTCTTCATGTTGACTCTGGCTATCATACTGTAGGAATGGTCTCTATTGATTCCGCAGGAGAAACAGCAGAGCTTCTCTCTGGAATAGCCCCTAAAAAGAAATCTGACGAGGCGGCGTAGATGCCTTCTTCTGATCAGGCTATCTGGTTTAAACCATATACACTGACTTATCTCGAGGGTATGAGAAATGCTAATATGGGGACGCATATTGGCTTAGAATTCACTCAAATTGGCGATAATTTTCTTGAAGGTACGTTGCCTGTCGATGAACGAACAACACAGCCTTTTGGTATTTTGCATGGAGGTGCATCTTGTGTGCTCTCAGAGACACTGGGAAGCGTTGCGGCATGGATGACTATCGATCCTGAAAAATATAGAGCCGTCGGCATAGAAATTAATGCTAATCATATCCGTGCGGTCACAGAAGGGACTGTAATAGGACGTTGTTCACCCATTCATATCGGTCGAAGAACACAAGTTTGGCAGACTGATATAGAGGAAAGTGCCACGGGAAAGCGTGTGTGTTTGAGTCGCCTTACGGTTAGTATTATTGAACAAGGAACTTTGAGTACTCAGAAAAATAAAGTGATTGTTGAGTAGAAAATTCAAGAGTCTTTTCTTTCTCTTCATTTCTTAGAAATATAAAATCCCTTGCATAGTATCTGAAATAATCTCTACAATCGTAAAACTATTTGTACACTTAAACATTACAATTATTTTAAAGGATATAAATGATGCCACATATTGTTCTTGAACATTCAAAACATCTCTCAGATAACATTGAGATTACAGAGCTTTTAAATGATCTACACAAGGATCTTGCAGGAAGAGAAACTGTTGATATACGCTATATTAAAACATATTCTACTTCCGTGGAGTATTGCCAAGTTGGGGCAGATGATATGCAGGATAATATGATTCATATCATCTTAAAGTTACTTCCTAATAGACCCCCTCAATTGAAAAAAGAGATGGCTTCGGGGCTTCATGCTATTGTACTTTCCTATACGGACAAATTTTTTGAGCCATGGGCTGTGAGTGTCGAGATTCAAGAGATTGAAGCAGAAACTTATTGTGTTTAATACCACCTAATAAAATTATTAAAATAAAAATGGATAAAAAATGACAGGAAACCGTTTCGGAACATTGTTTCAATATCATACATGGGGAGAATCTC
>JAJFGT010000077.1 GCA_021776015.1 Alphaproteobacteria bacterium | reverse complement strand
CGATGCTTAGACGACACACGAAGTGACGCTCTTCCATCACAAGGCGCTAAACGTCCTTTTAAATAAGGGAGTGTTGTCTCCATATAATGAAAAACTTCAGTATGATCACGAGCAAGAATTTTTGTATGGAGAGTTTTTCTGTCAAAGGTTGACCCTAAGGCATGAATGCCTTTATATGCGGGAGAGAGGTAGCCTCTATAGTTTAAAATTGTTTTTATTTTTTTAGTCTCTGTAGTGGCATTTGCCAGACTCATTTGTCCTCGTACGGGATAAATAGACAAATCTTGAGCCTGTTCAAATTCTTTGACTCCCATACCATTGGCCAGAATAAGAGAATCAAATAGTTCTTGGTTAAGCAGCCATTTATCTCCATCTGGTTTTATAGTAGTAATTTTTATGTCAGTACGAATATCTACTCCATCAGCATAAGCATGGCAGAGTTTTCTTGGATTAACTGTTGCCGCATCTGGAAGGTATAAGGCCTTATAATTAATGGGAATGCCTGCAATTTCGGAGGCATCGTCCGGCATTACAATACGAGCATGATCTTTGTGCCATCCCCAGTGTTCTACCATTGAAGGATAACGATTCTCCATATCGTCATTGTGCATGAGATGGAGGGCTCCACAGGGATCAAATTCAATGTCATGATCTCTGGCAATGGATATTATTTCTCTAATGGCCATTGCAAAGCCTTGCATATAGAAATCTGACTCGTTATTGCGGAGCTTGGAAAGGCGAGGGTTTATCATTCCTCGTTCATTCCCTGAAGCACCAGAGGCAAGATCTGTTGATTGTTCAAAGATGGTAGGTGTTAACCCTTGTTTTCTTAGCCAATAAGCAGCAGATGTTCCTGCTAATCCAGCACCAATAATGGCAACGGAACGAATTGTATTTATTTTTATTTTTGGTATTGAATTGATAGAAGGCTTGAGGTAACCAAGTAATCGATTGCGCTTGTGTCCAAATCCTTTTGTTTTTTCTACATGAAACCCAACGTTTTCTAAGCCTCTTTTGACAAACCCTGCTGCTGTAAAAGTTGCAAAACAGGAATCTTCACTAGAAAGCCTCTCCATGTTTTGAAAAACAGTATCTGTCCACATTTTTTCATTTTTAGAAGGAGTGAATCCATCTAAAAACCATGCGTCTACACCGTTGCCTGATGGCCTTTGAAGTTTAGGCATAGCATCATTCACATCATCAAAAATAAGTGTTAGAAAAACATTTTTTGTAAGACACAGGGAATGGACTCCAGAAATACGCAGGGGATATAGCTTTATCAACTGTTCTGTTTTTTGCCCTAAAATCATTTCCCATGGTGCTAAAAAATCTCGAATTTCATGAACTGAGAGGGGGTGTTTTTCAAACGATATAAAATCAAGTCTCTGTGAAGAATTGGCTGTTGCTTCAAATAAATCCCATGTGGCTAAAAAATTAAGGCCTGTTCCAAATCCTGTTTCTGCAATTGTGAAGTTTTCTTTATTTTCCCATGCGTTGGGAAGGTTGTTTCCTTCTAAAAAAACATACTTTGTTTCCTCAAGTCCATTGTCTTGTGAAAAATAGATATCATCGAACTCTTTTGATCTTGGTGTGACTTTCATTTTCTTTCATATAATGTATCTTGAGGATAAACACAAAAAGAGAATCAAAAACCATGACACAAAATACAGATAACCCCCTCCTTAAAGATTTTAAGACGCCTTATGAATCTCCACCATTTGATATTATTAAACCAGAACATTTTGTTCCAGCGATTCAATCCAGTATCGAAATAGCGAAATCTAATGTTCAAAATATAAAAAATAATCCAGAGGTTTCCAATTTTATCAATACTATTGAGGCACTAGAAACAGCATCTGAGGATTTGGGAGCTATATCTGCCATCTACTATAATCTTTTATCTGTTCTTGGGCGTGATGACTATCAAGTTCTTGTAGAAGAGATCGGCCCGATGGTGTCGTTATTTTCTAGTGAAATTTCAATGGACCCTATTTTATTTAAGAGGATTAAGGACGTCTATGATGACAGAGATAATCATAAGTATAGTGATGTTGAAAGAACTCTCCTTGAAGACACCTATGATGGTTTTGTACGGAGTGGGGCTCTTTTAAACGTAGAGGATCAGGAAAAACTTAAAGAGATTAACCAGCAAGCATCTGTCTTAAGTCCAGAGTTCTCGGCCAATCTAACCAAGTCATCGGCAGAATTTGAACTGAAAATCAAAGAAGAATCGGATCTATCCGGAATTCCTGATACGGCCATTGAAAGTGCAAAACAAGCTGCTCTTGATAAAGGATATGAAGATACATGGCTTTTTACACTCGATTTTCCAAGTTATATCCCTTTTATAACCTATGCAGATCATAGAGATTATCGTGAAATAATGTGGAAAGCATTTAGTCGCCGAGGATTTGGTGGAGAGCATGACAACACAGAGACTCTCAAAAAAACTATGAGACTTCGTAATGAGCAAATGAAGCTTATGGGGTATGCCTGTTACTCAGATTTTGTTCTTGAAAAACGGATGGCTAAAACAACAGATTCTGTCCTTTCATTTTTGGATAGACTTAAAAGTACCTATAAGCCGTCTGCTGAAAAAGATTTAGCTGATCTGAAAGCTTTTGCTAAAGACACAGCAAATATTGAAGAACTAAAGCCTTGGGATGTAGGCTATTTTGCAGAAAAACGGAAAATATCACTCTTTAATTTTTCAGATGAAGAACTTCGCCCATACTTTCCTTTACAAAAAGTATTGGATGGAACATTTGAACATTTCTCTCGACTCTTTAACTTATCCTTCACAGAGAGAAAGGATGTTCAAACATGGCATAAAGATGTCCCTGTTTTTGAAGTTTCTGATAAAACAAGTGGAGATGTATATGGGCTGTTATATGCAGATTTTTATATACGAGAAAATAAACGTTCAGGTGCTTGGATGGGATCTTTTAGAGATCATGGGCTCTTTAAGGGGCAAACGCCTCCTGCCATTATGGAGATTGTCTGTAATTTTCCAAAAGCGACAAAAGATCGTCCCAGCCTTTTATCCTTTAATGATGTAGAAACCCTTTTCCATGAGATGGGACACGCTCTTCATGCCCTTTTAGG
>JAJFGT010000076.1 GCA_021776015.1 Alphaproteobacteria bacterium | reverse complement strand
GTTTTCGTCTTCAATTCCCCAACGATAGAAACAAAAATCTTTTTCTAATTTCTCGACTAGTGAGATAGGTAGTATGGGAAAGATTTGATTGGTTTGCGGGAGTGTTTTGAATTGAACACCAGCTGTTTTTAAAACAGTAACAAGCTCACGAGCCATATTATCTGTATGTTGAGCAAGTTCAATATAGAGACCATCCTTGAAAAATTCAACGAATTGGATGCCTAAGAGAGAGCCTTTTGCTAACAGAGCTCCACGCTGCTTTAATGAAAAGCGATAGTTTTCTTTCAAGTTATCATTCATTATAACGACAGCTTCACCTAACAAGCCGCCATTTTTAGTTCCGCCTATGTAAAAAATATCTACGAAAGATGCTACATCACTTAATGTAAAATCAGCATCCTTACTCACTAATGCACTCCCAAGTCTTGCCCCATCAAGATAAAGATACAGGTTATTTTCCTTACAGTAATTAGATATAGTGAGAAGTTCAGATTTCTGATAGAGCGACCCCAATTCAGTCGATTGTGAAATAAAAACTACGCGTGGGTGAACCATGTGTTCAAAATGATGTTCTTTAACAACCTTTTCTACTTCTTCTATAGTTAGCTTTCCATTTTTATTTGGAACTGTATTTATTTTATGTCCCGTTGCTTCTAGAGCACCAGTTTCATGAAGGGCGATATGACTTGAATCACACGCTATTATAGATTCATACGATTTTAGTATGCTACTTAAATTTATAATATTTGCTTGTGTCCCACTCCCAACTAGATGAACAGCGCATTCCTGCCCAATTTCTTGTTGAATTAACTGGGCCGCTTGTGTTGAATATTGATCAAGTCCATATGTTAAATTTTGTTCATTGGAAATTTTTCTCAATGCTTCAATTAAGCGTGGGTGTCCAATCTCGGAGTAGTCATCTCTAAAGGAAATCATGATGCATTAATATTTCTGATATCTAAAATTACTAAGAGCTTCATTCTATAGATATTTTATACATTTTCAACTTATAGAAAATAATTTAGCCTTGGCTGTTATTATCGGTGTTATTGTTTCTGCGCATGCCGTTTGTCGCTCTCATTCTTCTCAAAAATTAATATAGTTTAATCTTTTACTGGTATCTTTAGTTTAATCTCTATATCTATACTGCAAATACTTATAAAATCTCAAAAACCCTTAAAGATATAGCCAAAGAAAGACAGAGCAATGCTCCGCCTCGTTAGACGTTTTAACCTTACAGAAAACCCAAGAGCCGATATACTTTCTGGATTAACAGTGGCTTTGGCCCTTGTTCCAGAGGCAATTGCTTTCGCCTTTGTTGCAAAAGTTGATCCATTGGTGGGGCTATACGCCGCATTTTTAGTTGGTTTTATTACATCCTTATTGGGTGGGCGTAGCGGTATGATTTCTGGCGCAACGGGCGCGATGGCTGTCGCTATGGTCGGAATTGTTACCCTATATGGTGTCGAGTATTTATTCGCCTCTGTTTTACTTGCAGGTCTATTGCAAATCCTCGTGGGGATTTTTCGTTTGGGTAAGTTTATTCGTCTTGTGCCTTATCCCGTTATGCTTGGTTTTGTAAACGGTTTGGCCATTGTTATTTTTCTGGCGCAATTGGGACAGTTTAAAGCCCTTAACGGCGCTGAGGCTGTGGCAGAGAACGGTGAATCAGTTCCGAGTGCAATCAGTGTTCTCTTTAATGGTGGTTGGATGCAGGGAACAGAAATGAACCTTATGTTAGGCCTTACAGTTTTGACGATGGTGATTATCTGGCTCTTCCCTAAAATTCCTAAATTGGGACAGTTTTTACCAGCCTCTCTTGTCTCAATACTTGCCGTATCTTCTTTGGTAATCGGCTTAGGGCTTGAAACCAAAACAGTGGGTGATCTTGCGAGTATTGCGGGTGGTTTACCAGAGTTTCATATTCCTATGGTGCCATTTACATTAGAAACACTCTTTATTGTCTTTCCTGTGGCGCTTACATTGGCAGCCATCGGTTTGATAGAAAGCTTGCTAACGCTCACTCTTATTGATGAAATGACGGATACTCGTGGACGGACATCACAAGAATGTGTGGGGCAGGGGCTTGCCAATACCACATGTGGCTTTTTCGGTGCCATGGGGGGATGTGCAATGATTGGGCAATCCATGATTAACATTAAATCTGGAGGGCGCGGGCGCTTGTCTGGTATTACGGCGGCACTTTCTTTGCTTATTTTTATTCTCTTTGCCTCAACATGGATTGAAATGATTCCTTTGGCCGCTCTTACAGGGCTAATGATGATGGTTGTTATTTCAACATTTGCGTGGGCATCCATTCGTATCATGGGCAAAATTCCGCGAGGAGATGCCTTTGTTATTCTTTTGGTTATGGCCATCACGGTGGCACATGATTTAGCTATGGCTGTTATTATAGGTGTTATTGTTTCAGCGCTTATATATGCTTGGAAATCGGCTCACCATATATGGATTACAGAGGGATATAACAAAGAAGATGGCTATAAGATTTATAAACTTCATGGTCCTTTATTCTTTGGCTCTATTCGGCAATTCAAAGATTTGTTT
>JAJFGT010000075.1 GCA_021776015.1 Alphaproteobacteria bacterium | reverse complement strand
CGTTTGCAGAAGAGAGGCTTCAGGTGAAGGCACAGGAGGAGAGAAAGATAAAAGAGGACCTCTCGCACCAGACAACATAAATTCTTGTCCTAACAGCATATTAAATCCACCTTCAAGAAGAAGTCCACCTTGCAACTTTGTTCCAAGATTCTCTGTTCCATTCCCCAAAGATTGAGAAAAATTCTGATTTTGAGCTAAAGAAGATGTGATCTCCCCTAAGGCCCCTCTTCCTATGAAATAACTATCATCAGAATGGAGTTGTCCTCCATTCGCTAAGTTAGAGGCCTCAAACCATCGTGGGGTACTCACTCTATTTTGCTGTCCTCTTTGAAATTCATTCCCCAGAGGAAATCCTTCAACAAGTAAATTATCAGGTAAGTCTTCTTCTGTTGTTAATGAAGGAGAGGCAATTTCTTCAAAAGGAAGGATGCCTTCTCCATTAGAGTTCTTTGAAACAAAAAGAATATGAATTAATGGAGGAGTTTCCATCATTGCGTCTAATTCTTCCTCAGACGCACCGATCATGGAGTAAGGGGTTACCTCATTTGTATGTAAAGAATTCTCAAGCCCTTGAAGATCAGCAGGGGAAAGATTTGCCACAATTAAATGAGGGAAAGCTTCAGATCTAAGATTTTCTTCACTCAAGGCATCAATTTGGTAAGGTAAGTAAACAAGGTCAGTTTCAGAAAGCTCTGGATTTCCTGGAATCAAAGAACGAACAGCTTCCATAAACTTAGCGAGCCCGCCAAATTGCTGTAAAATTTCAGGATCAACAAGAGAAATTCGTTCCATATTCGCTATATTTGCCAATTGTTCTGAACTCAATTCATGTTTTACGATCTTCCCACTCTCATTTTGAATATATAAAACGTCAGACGTTCCCTCTAATTTAGCATTCGCTGAATCTTTAAGTTCTTTTGTATCTTTGATATCAGAGTCTTTTGTTTCATTTGTTTTATCTAAAAGATGATCAAATTTATCCGATGATATATCTCTATCCTTATGATCAATTGATCGTGATCCTTTGGCAGACGCATACTCAACTGAAGGCTGTACATTCAAAAATAAAACTGACATATCGCTAGATCCCTTTTTTATATTTACACTGTATCCATAAGCCCAGACGATATGGTTTTATTTCGTCTTCCTTGATACATTTTTCCCGAAGAATCATATTTTTCTTCCTTTTTAACCAATGTCTCTCGTGCTGATTTCACAAGACGACTATTCAGACGATGGGCACCATCTCTATGGCGAAGTAAAACTTTAAAATTTTCCTCGGCATTATCACTGAAACGAACATGAGCGACTTTCAGTTCTTTTTTAAGTTCGTCATCAACCTTTCCTATATTAGCACGCAGAGCTATCAATTTTTGGGCTTCTTGCTCATAATTTTTTGCAACAGTGACTTTTTCTAACTGTAAATCAAGGAAGCTTTTACGATCCATAGCACGTAAAGCGTCTCCTTCTTTTTTCAAAACAGCATCCAGTCTCTTCATCATTTCAATGAGGGTCGCTATTGTTTTTTCAATATGAACGCCCTTCTCTGCATTACTCATATTTCCCACATTGCTATGTGCATCTCTTTTTCTTCTCATTGTGCTCTCCTGTTTAATCATTTATTTTACCATTTGCGCTTCTTGTATTTTAATAAGCTCTGCCTTTACATCATCAGCAAAACCTATTCCCCCAGCACGAGAGATTGTCTTTCCGTATTCATCTAACATCATGCTGCGAAAAACTTCTTCAGCACGCCCTCCGCCAAACATTGAGTTGACTTCAACCGAGTCAAAAATTGGACGCAACATTTCTGTAATAAAAACAGCTTCAAAATCTTTGGAAACACGATCAAGATCAGATTCTTGCGTTGCCCCACGCACGCCTCTGACCAAATCATTCGCCTTTTCAACACCATTTTGTTGTGTTTGCATCCCTGCCATAGAGAGCATGTTTACATTGTTTACTGTCATAGTAATTCAATCTCCGCTTGAAGAGCTCCCGCTGCTTTAATAGATTGTAAAATCGTAATCATGTCACGGGCACCGATGCCAAGCTTGTTTAAACCTGTAACGAGCTCTTGTAATGTTACGCCTGTTTGTAAAACAGCCATTTCAGCTCCTTCTCCTTGATTCACACTAATATCGGTGCGAGGAACAATTACAGTTTCTCCTTGCTCTGAGAATGGATTAGGCTGGGAAACTTGCGGTGTTTCTGTAACACGAATTGTTAAATTTCCTTGGGCAATCGCAACGGAGCTAATTCTAACATCAGACCCCATAACGATAGTTCCTGTGTTTTCATCAATCACTACTTTTGCAATTTGATCAGGCTGAATGGGTAATTTTTCAATATCAGTTAACAGATCAACAATTGTTCCTTTATAATTAGATGGACGGCGCAGGGTAATACTGGCGGCATTATCTGCTATCGCAATCTTGGAGTCAGCAAATCCATTAATGGCTCGTGTAATACGACGTGCCGTTGTGAAATCAGGGTTTCTCAAAGATAATCTAATTTTTTGGAGTTGATCCAATTTAAAGTCGATTTCCTTTTCAATGATGGCTCCTTCAGGAATACGTCCAGAGGCTGGATTGTTCTGTACAATCGTTGAAGCTTCACCCTGAGATTGAAAGCCTCCAATCATGACGGGTCCCTGAGAAACAGCATAGACTTCTCCATCGGCTCCCATCAAAGATGTCACTAAGAGAGTTCCGCCTCGTAAACTATCAGCATCTCCCATTGTGGAAATGTTAACATCAATACGAGCTCCATTATTGGTAAAAGGTGGAAGTGTTGCTGTCACCATAACTGCGGCGACATTTCCTGTATTTAAGTTTTGATCTCGAACATTAACGCCCAATCGCTCAAGCATGGCAATCAAACTTTGGCGTGTGAAAGGAGAATTATTTAAGCTGTCACCTGTTCCATTTAATCCAACGACAAGACCATATCCTACCAACATGTTGTCTCGAACGCCCTCAACATCGACAATATCTTTGATACGAGTTGTTGCAGCCTTTACATCTGATATAGTGCCTATCATCATGCAGGCGATTAAAAGAGCTATAGAGAAGCCTTTACTCCAAACGATGTGCTTATCATGACCTATCATATTATTACCTTTTCGATCTTCACTTATGGTTTAATCCATTTAAAGACTATGCCAATTCCGTGCCAAAACCCAACCCATTGATTTAAAACACTTTTAAGAAAAAAGAAGTTACAAAAGAGGCAGATTTTACCGTTCTAAAAAAATGAAGTCGGCAAATTGTATCAAATTTGTTTTATTGCTCCTCTCCTCTAAAATGCGATACAATGGAATTATGAAGATTCAAGGACCCGATAAAACACAAAAGACATCCGCCTATAAAAAAGCCTCTAAAGCAGGAGGAACAAGTGGAGGTAACGGAAATTTTGGTGTTCTCCTCAATAGCTCAGATACGGAAGAAGCAGCCTCCTCTGTGTCTGCACATAGCATTACAAAAGTTGAAGCCCTCCTCATAGCCCAAACAAGTGATGATCCCGCAGAACAGGCCTCAAAAGAACGCATGATGGTCAGAGCAGACCGTTTACTCAATGAACTTGATCAAATTCGCCTGTCCCTTTTAACAGGAACGATTACTGTTGGGAATATGATAGATTTAGCAGATGTTGTTGCAAGCCATAGAGAGAATATTCAAGACCCTGAACTATCCGCTATTCTTGAGGAAATTGACCTCCGCTCACAAATTGAGATTGCTAAAATGAGGGTCTCTTTAAACACTCTTACTTAAACTCCGCTATAAAAATACACAGCACACCCTTAGCTATTCAGAAAATAAACTTGCCTTTTGGAACACATCCCGTTACGTTTTGCAGTTGAATATTTTTTAGTCATTCATTTAAGACGTATAATAGTTATTACATAGGAGCCTACTATAATGACGACACAAAGCACTATTCTTGTTCCCCAAGATTATATCCCCTCAGACAACGAAGAGTTTATGAATCCTATTATGACGGAATATTTCCGCCAAAAGCTTATTAGTTGGAGAGAAGAACTTATCCAAGAATCTACCTCAACTATAGAAACGACTCTAAAAGGGGAAGATCTTAATAAACCAGACATTGCAGATAGAGCGTCTGCAGAGACCGATCATGCTATTGAGCTTCGGACACGCGATCGTGAACGGAAGCTTATTTCAAAAATAAACGAAGCTTTGATGCGCATTGACGAAGATACATATGGATATTGTGAAGAAACAGGTGATCCTATCTCTGTCAAACGTCTT
>JAJFGT010000074.1 GCA_021776015.1 Alphaproteobacteria bacterium | reverse complement strand
TTCTCTCTGGTTTTGTTGCGGGGGTAAGTGATATTGATGATTTTGTTCAATTTACAAATTCTGGTAGTGACAGCCTTGTACAAGTAGATAGTAACGGTGCTGTGGGCGGAGCTAATTTCCAAACTATTGCACAAATCAATGGCGCGAATGATCTAGACGCGACTCTTCTCTACAATGCAGGGGCATTGTACAATCTATAAAATATAAAAAACATGATTTATGGAGGATTGAAATACGGAATAACTTTCGTAGATTTTTACATCTCTAATGTCATGGATTTAGTCATATTGGGTTGTTCGGAAAGTGTCTCAAGTTCTACGGATAAAGGTGGAGATTCCAAGTTGTTTATCATGCCTTTCATCATATTCATAGTGGCACCCTCCAATCTTCCTTCATGAACTTCTCCTGACACATATGATCTTCCTTTTGCTAGGCTATATCCTCCTGGAGAAATCTCTTTAAGACCTTGAACGATAGCAACTTTGTAGCTTTTAACTGCGTTCTCAGGCATGCCTGCTCCATCGTTTTTTATAAAATCTACAATATCTTCTTGTGTTACATTCATGGTTTTTGCGGCGTGTTGAGTTACACCTTCAATAATTGTTTCATTGGTATGATCTATTGTATTCTCTGCCTTGGTTTCTAGGTCTTGTGCCTGATAATCCCCCTTAAGGAATTTCGTCATGGCTATATCGTATAGTTCTTTTGTTTCAAGTGTTTCTGGAGGAAGTCCTGCTTGATTTAAAACCTCTTTAAAGACGTTTTTTAAGTCTTCTGGGTTTGCTGATTGTCCGTTATGAGCATAGTTGAGTAAATTACGAGCAGGGTTTTCCGTGGGATCGATTATTGTACCTTCACTTGTAGCTATGTTGCGGAGGGTATCATTTAAGATCGCTTCTGCATCAACGAGGATATTATTTAGCATTTCATCAAAACTCATATTAATGCTTTTCATACCTTCCTTAGTTTTTATTTCCCAATATGATAGCTAAGATATATTAACATATGGCGTATTTAAAATGCGTTAACTTATGGCAAGATTTTTGCTACAGTGTCTGCTTTAAAGAAATGATAAATTTAGGAATGAAAAGGACGATTGAGTATGCAAGCCATTGATGTTGTAAAAAAATTCTATGAAGCGTTTGGTGCGGGAAAGCTTGACGAAGCCTTTTCTCTCTTGGATGAAGATGTAAGATGGCTCACAGTGGGGCCGTCATCCATACCTTATTTTGGGGATTATACAGGGAGGGCTGGAGTTGAAGCCTTTTTTACCCGTCTTTTCGAGGTCGAAGAAATTCTTGAATTTGAACCTCAAAAATTTATTGCAGAGGGAAGCAACGTTGTTGTTCTTGGACGGGAAAAATGCCGTGTCAAGGCAACAGGGAATGAGTTTTCTTCTGATTGGGTTCAGATATTTGAAGTCAAAAATGGACGCATTAAATTCTGGAAAGAATTTATTGATTCTGCTTCATTGGCAGAAGCCTATGGTAGTGCATCTGTTTAGATAGTGGGAAAAGATCATCGCAAAGCATTATAGCTGAATAAAGCGCACTGCTTTTAAAATGTTCGTTAATCTGATTCTTGCATCGTTAGATTTTAAGTTGTATTTCTGTACTATTATAAACAGAACAGAAAGACTCAATGATGAGACCCATATTTCTCGGTATTTTAACCTTAATTTTGGCAGGTGTAGTGAGTTACTATGTGACCACACAGACTATTCAAGCAAATCTATCGGCGTCTTCAGAAGTGATTGCGACAACAAAAACTACCGAAAAACCCTCTGAGGAATCTGTTTATGACCGTGTTATGCGCACAGGTAAAGTCCGTTGTGGGTATTGGGTCTCTCCGCCTCTTATTATAAAAGACCTGAATACGGGTGAGCTTTCTGGCGCATACGTGGACTATGTGAACATGATGGGGGATGCACTGGATCTAGACATAGAGTGGACAGCAGAGATTAACTTGGGCACATATTTGGAAGATCTTAATACGGGTAAGTTTGATCTTGAATGTGCAACAGGTTGGCCAAATGCATTACGTGGAAAACTTATTGAATATGCAACACCTGTTGGGTATTTACCTATTTTCGTTTATTCAAAAGCGGACAATAAAAAGTTTGATGGACATCTTGATTTAATTAATGATCCAGAAGTGAGATTTGCTGCGCATGATGGGGGTACAAATGCTCTTATTCAAGCAAGTAATTTCCCTAAAAGTAAGCTTGTTGGTATTTCCGGAGATATGTCTAGCACAGAGCCTTTCGATATGATTCGTTATGGTAAGGCGGATGTTACGGCTTATGCTACATTTGAGGGAAACCAGTATATTCAGGCAAATCCTAACAGTGTAAGAAAGGTTCAGTCTGATCCTTTGCGTGTCATTCCTCTTTGCTTAGGAGTCCCGATGAATGAATTTCGTTTATTAAATATGCTGAATACAGCAACAACTCAGCTTTTAAATGATGGAACTTTAGATCTCTTATACGACAAGTATGAAATTGATAAAAGAACAATTCATCGTGTTGCGAAGCCTTATGAGGGAATAAAATGAAGTATGGTAGTAAGTAAAAAGAAAATTATCCTTACAACTCTTATTATTGTTTCTATTTTAGGTGTAGCATGTGCTGCAAGTACAAAGTAGATATATCAATGATATGTTAACTTTTATGTATGATAATTATTACTGTGCAATCTAGGAGGGTAGTATGCAGAGTGATGTAGTCAATCTTTCAAAAGAGAATATAGCAGAAGTAGCTAATTTATATTTGGAATGCTTCAATGCTCCAGATAAAGGCGAGAATTGGGATTTAGATACGGCCATTGACTACCTCTTTGAAAGGGCTCAAGAAGGTTCTAGTTTTCTTACTTTGAAAGATAGCAATCAAAATCTAATAGGCTTATCTATTGGAGGCAATTATAAGAAAAGTTTTATTTCTGGTGAGCTAAGTACAAATATTTCTAATGGTTACTATATATCCGTTATAGCAGTTTCAAATCGTTACCAAGGACATGGGTATGGTAAAATTTTAATGTCAGAAAGCTTGGGGCATATCAAGTCAATCGGCTTCAAAAACTCAATTATTAGATGCCGCGAAGAAAACTATCCCATGCGGCATATAATTGAAAAAAATGGATTTCAACAACTTGAATGTTATATTTCTGAATTGGGTGGTGTAAATTGCAAAAGGGTTGTTTACATTAAAAGTCTGCTGCAAGAGTACAATGCTGTTTCAAATCAAGTTTGGCATTAAGCTCAGGGGTGATAAAAGTCTTAATGTTGGGATTTTCTCGGGGAAAATATTAATTGGTACAAGAAGGAAAATAATTCTCGTGATAATTGAGCCGAAGCGGCCTTTATGAGCTATTAAAGTAAGCTTGAAATTATCATGTATAATAGACCTATTATGCTGGCCAAGAGAAAGTATAATATGATGGTATAGATGCTAGAAAACATAAGAAAATGCGCGGTCTGAGCTTTATCAAGCCGCCAATAGAGCACTAAACCTATAATATTAGTAATAGGTACAATAACTATCATCGCAGCAAATAAGATCAGAAAGTTTTCTCCTAACCAATAAGATATTGTCGATTTATCAGCTGTATTTGAAAGACCCGATCCCATAGCTGCTGTACCTAGAAAATAGAAGAAACAAGAAAAACCCGTAAAAATCATAGATAACAATGATACAAGAAGCTTTTTCTTATCTCTGATAATAAATTTTAGGACAGTTTCAAAATTCATATTTTTACATTATTAGATTTATCTATTCTACTTAGCCTGTTTTTGCTGTTTTTCTTTTGCAAATCTAGGGTCTGTGGGCGCTTTTTCTCCCTGTGGCTCTATATAGGTTTTTTCTTCTGTATCAATCGGACCCCAATTTTCTGTACAGTCACAGGTTGCACACTCGCTTTCGCTTAATATTTGTTCTTTATTATTTAAACTTGGGTCAACACTGACTTCTATCTCTACATCAATATGATCAACAGTGACTGTATCTGAAAATTCTATGGTTCGTGGATTAGAGATTACTTGTCCCCAGCGACGAGAAAGTGTGACAGTGCCCTTGATTGTTGTGATCATCGCCAGTCCATAGGGAACAGATAGCGTTTTGCACCGTGAGCTGATATGCCCAATACGAAGAGGTTCTGTAACTTCTAATTGACTACGAATTTTTCGAGCAATGGATGTTGTTGAAACTTTGTTTATGGCTTGAGAGGCGCCAACTGTTGTAGACAGAGAACTACTTACTTTACCGCCGACAGGAAGCCCTGCTTCTGCTGAGATAGAGGCTGTTACTTCAGCATTAATAGTATTGGTCACGCTCTTTGACATGCTCGCAGCCATTTCATTGACTTCTTCATCAGTGAGTTTGATTTGTGCTTCATGCATAACATTATCTGCACCGTTGTGCATCTGAGTCAGGATGCATGGGTCTGTACTTTCTTTCACAACCCATTTTCGACATGTTAATTCACCAACACGTTTAAATGTTTCAATACGCAAATTAACAGTTTTCTTCGTTTTTACAGGGTTTAAAGCCATGATATCTGACATAAGAGTGCCTGGTTTAGCAATTAAATCCTCAACCTCTTTTTTCTTGGAATCCCAATCAACAGCCATTATTATCTCCTCTGATAAAATTAAAAAATATTCTCTTTAAGTATTATCACTGATTTTATAATTTTCAATTTATTAAAACATAAAGGAGTGAATATAATTTATTTGACATACAGCATATTTTCTTGTATGTTATCGGTTACGTAATTTAAAAAAGAAGGGTGTTTTTATCATGTCTCAACAATCAGAAAATCAAACACAAGCAATTTCTAGCCAAAAAGATGATTGGCGTATTCCAGCAGCCATATCACTTATTACTATTGCATTTCCTCTTTTTTTAGGTGTTGCAGGTATTTATTCACAGGCAAATATGGAAAGAGGAGAGCCTCAGCCAGTACAGGAGAATACGCCTGTAGAGATTATTGAAGCAGAAACTCCTCAAGCAAAGACTCTAACACTTGATATGTTCTCGTAATATTTTTTGTAGATTTTGAGCCATATTACATTAAGCTCTTTACGAGTGCAGAATGTCTGTTCGTAGGGATAAATAATGAATCTGATACAGGCTTTGGAAGAAATCAAAAACCTCTTATATAAAGATAATGGGCAGGTTTATATAAGTGACCTTAAGCGCCTTTCTCAAATTATAAAAACCAACCATTCTTTAGCCATAGACATTGCGGCATACAAAAAATTATACAGCACACAGAATGACAGCTATGGAAAATACAGATTGACAATTATGAAAAGCAATGTCAGTATCCTTTTTAAAATTAAAAAAGGAATTCTTTATTATGATTGACGTACAGGCAACAATTGAACAGTTTAAAAAAATTCCTGACCAAGATATAGCTAGAGCGTTGCAGAACCTTCTGGAACTAAAAGAGGCTAAATCACATGGCGTAACCCCGGCAATATACGCAGATATTGCAAAAAATGTTATAAATCATAGAATCCCCATTCTTCATGATAAAGCACAGAATATTGATGATGGCCTACGGATAATATCTCTCACCCATGAATATAGTCCTGACTTTGATGATACTTTAGAAACAAATAAAACATATATAGATTATGTTTACTCCCGTATGGACTCTTCGAAATTAATAGACTGGGCTAGGGATCTTCTTTTAAAAAACTTAAACCAGCCAAATCAATATGATAAAGCATATAATTATGCCCTAAAAAACATTTCAGAACGTATAGAATCTGCAGATTCTACGCCTGAAACAAGACATGAATGCATTGGTGGCCTATGTAAATCTGTTAAAACAGGAAATATGATTGGTTGCGATAATGCTCTTCGAGGTATGACAGGAATATTTATAGATACAATCATAACTCTAAATGCTTTAGAAAAGTTTCCTGTAAAGCAAGAACACATTATGGAACAAGCCTGCTCAAAATTTCAAAATCAATTATCTAAAATGAACAAAGCTGCACAAAGCCTAGAAGAAGGGAATGATAGAATTGCAAGAAAATCAGGGAGGGTTAATAAAAAAACCCTATGGTACTTTTTATCGCGCGATATAAAAACAATAAAAAAACAACTTACGCCTTCACTGCTTCATTTAGCTTCTTTAACGGAAAAAACAGGTTCACTTGATATACAACAAGAAATTGAGAAATTAAAGGCGACTTCTATCTATAAAATACCAGAGGCACTAGACGCTGTGAAGGAGGCTACTGTTCCTGAAACATACAAAGCCATTGCAGAGCCTGTAATTGCCAATACACTTTCTGTATATAAAGAGGAAGGCCTAACCGAGTTAACATTAAAGCTTATCCATAATTGTAGCCCTGACCTTGATAATGCATTAAAAACACACAAAGGTTTTATTGATCATGCTTATTCTCAGTTGAGCCCTTCAAAAGTCGTGAGTTGGGCCTTCTACTTAGCTTCTTTAGCCTCAGAAAACCCAAATATATACAACAAGGCATATAAAAATACTCTGAAGAAAGTTTCTGGCAGAATAGAAACTGCAGATACAACAACTCTATTAGAGTGGAAAGATAAAGACCTCGTTGACACGGGTAAACCCATCGGCCACAAAAAACAAATCAATGATATGAGCAAAAATTTGAACCATGCGATTATAGTTTCTAACGCTTTATCGTTGTATCCGGTAGAGCAAGAGGGCGTCTTAAACAAAGCAAAAGCAAGACTGAAGGAAATGTTTACGGATGAATCCAAGGGACAATGCCATGCATATTTTACTAATGAGATGGTACCTGTTCCTCTAGATTCTGTGCAGAAAATTCGTAAATTTCTGCTCCCAGAACTTCATGATCAAGTCCTCCTCAATAGTAATGACAATGAAATCATCTATGGCACACTCAAACGTTAGGGTGAAAAATAAATATTAATATTAACCGTAAAACAGCTCAATGGATTGTCCAGTACAAATCAAATGAGATGTTTCACACGATCTGATTGATGTTTTATACTTATCTCTTTTAGGATAATCTTGAGACGATAGATGTGGGGAGGGCTTTCAAAAGAGAAATGAGTTCCCTGTCAAGTGAGAGGGTTGGAATGCTTTCTAAAGAGAGCGTTGCTTTTTGGGCATATTCACGTGCTAAATCTTTAGAGCGTTCAAGGGCTCCATGCCTTATCATAAGAGATGTCGCATGTTCAAGATCATTGTTTTGGATTTCATGACGGACAAGTGTGCGTTCCCAAAACTCTCTTTCCGTGAGAGTGGCATGTTCAAGAGCAAAGAGAATAGGGGCAGTAATTTTCCCCTCCCGAAAATCATCGCCTATATTTTTCCCAAGCTTGTCTTCTTGTGCCTCATAATCAAGTGTGTCATCTGTGATTTGGAAAGCAATTCCTAGGTTGTATCCGTAGGTTCTTAGGGCATCCTGTGCCGCTTTATCTTTGGCAAGGGCGCCACTAATTTCACATGAGGCAGAAAAAAGAGAGGCTGTTTTTGCCCCAATCATTTTTTTGTAAATATCCCAGTCTATAAGAAGATTTCCTTGGTATTGAAGCTGTAGAATTTCTCCTTCTGCGATGATAGAAGAGGCCTTTGAAAGAATGCCTAAAATTTCAAGAGACTCTGTTTTAACCATTAATTGAAAGGCACGTGAGAAAAGAAAATCTCCAACAAGAACGGTTTCTTGGTTCCCAAAAACAAGATTGGCTGAGGTTTGTCCTCTGCGTTCTTGGCTTCCATCTACAACATCATCATGAAGAAGAGTCGCTGTATGAATAAATTCAACGGCAGCGGCAAGGTTATAAGCATGTTCCATGTTTGCCTGAAGAAGGCGGGATGTGGCAAGTGTTAAAAGAGGGCGAAGTCGTTTTCCTCCTGATGCAATTAAATAATTGGCCAATTGAGGGATGAGAGGAACATCAGAGTGCATTTCCCTTATAATCGTAGTATTGACCTCTTTCATATCAGAGGAAAGATAGTTAGAAAGTCTCTCAAGAGGTTGCTCAACGGGGAGATCAAGAGGGGCAGAGATTGTGTTTTGTGCCTTGATAGTTTTATTTCCCTATGTCATAAGTTGAGCCGTAATTATATATTTTTAGACTAGAGCACAGGAAACAACAAGAAAATTATGCTTGATCGCCCACAGAACAGAGAAATATATCTTTTAAATAAGGCTGTTAAAATTCTTCAACCTGAGGAAGGATTCCGTCCAGGAATTGAGAGTATTACACTTGGTGCTGCGAGTCCTGCTCGATCTGGGGATCATGTCTTGGATGCAGGGTGTGGTGTAGGGAGCGCAGGGATATGTTTAAAACACCGTGTTCCCGAGATTATCTTGACAGGGATTGATATAGAACAAACCTATGTTGATTTTGCACGTTTGAATGAGACGGAGTCTTCTTTTTATTGTGTATCGATTCAAGATTATAAGTCTCAATTTCTTTTTGATCATATTATTTGTAACCCACCTTTTTATGAGGGAGGACAGCATTTAAGATCTCCTGATTCTTTGAAAGCGGTCGCGCATGGTCATGAAAATAGTGATATATCGCTTGAAACTTGGATTAAGAATGCCCATAGGCTTTTAAAATCAAAGGGCTCTTTAACATTAATACATAGAATTGAACGTCTAGATGATATTATCATCTTGTTACAGAAAAAATTTGGTTCACTTGAAATTATTCCGCTTTGGGCCAAAGAAGGAGAAAATGCTAAACGTGTTATTGTGAGAGCGTATAAAGATCGTTATGGGCCTCTAAAATTATGCTCAGGGCTTGTGTTTCACGAGCCAAAAGGCGCCTATACAAAGGAAGCATGTAAAATTTTGAAAGATGGAGAAGGATTGTTCCTATGAAGTGTAAAGCATTTAAAATGAAGTTGGTTGAAAAATACCCAGCCATGAAAAAAATATTGAGGGTTTCTCCCCGTGTGGCAGTAATTCGTTTTTCAGGGGTTATTGCAGATCAAGCCAATAAGCGGAATGGGGTAAGTTATCACAAATTCTCTAAGGCGATCGATAAGGCTTTTGATCTTAAAGATGTAAAAGCTGTTGTGATGGTTATTAATTCTCCTGGAGGAGCGCCTGCTCAATGCTCGCTGATTAGTGCTCATATGCGTCAGCGTGCAGAAGCCATAGAGGCAAAGCGAAAAGAAGAGCAAAAAAATCAAGGAACAGAATTGACGGAAAGTGAGAAACTTCCTCTGTATGCATTTGTTGAAGATGTGGCCGCCAGTGGGGGATATTGGTTGTCGTGTATTGCAGATGAAATTTATGTGCAGGAATCATCAATTGTAGGATCGATTGGTGTTGTCAGTGCTAGTTTTGGTTTTGAAGATCTTATTAAAAAATATGGGATTAAGCGTCGTGTGCATACAGCAGGAAAAAGTAAAAGCTTTATGGATCCTTTTCTAGCCGAAGAAGAGGCTGATATTAAACACTTAAAATCAATTCAAGTGGATATTCATAAAAACTTCAAGGATTGGGTTAAAACACGACGTGGAAAACGCCTTAAAGGAACAGATGCTGCCTTATTTGAAGGGCAGTTTTGGACAGGACAAACGGCTGTTGATAAAGGTCTTGTCGATGGAGTTTCTGATGCTCATAGTTTCTTGGTCAAAAAATTTGGAGAGGATATTACAATGGTTGAGTGTAGTCCTAGTGATAGAAAACTTCTTTCCTTTCTTCCTTTCTTGGGGTCAAAAATAGAAATGGAGACGGATAATCTAGTTCTTCAAGTCATTGATTCTATAGAATCAAAAGGGGAATGGAACCGCTACGGATTGTAGAAAAGGCTTACTTCTCTGCGGGGCTTTCACCCTCAAATAGAATTTTTCTTAAAATTCCTGGGGTTAGAGCGGCGAGGGGGTTAACAAAAACTTCTATTTCACCAGTGTTTGGAGCACTTTTCATCGTATATGTGGCTGCAATCAAAGCTCCACCGCCTGTTAAAACCTGTCCAATCAATGGGATAGATCCTACAATTTTATTGAGGGTGCTTAAAGGAACAATGGTTCCTTGAATATCAACAAATCCAATTTCTTGGTTAATTTTTCCTTCAAATGTTAATCCGATTTCTGATCCTGATGTTCTCCCATTTTTAAAGAGAAGCTCTGTACCTGTTTGTACTTTCTTCCGTTGAAAGTTCGTTTTCATTTTTCCAAATTCTACACCATCTCCATTTAATAATTGTTGCAACCCAGGGAGACTCATTGAATTTAAGAGGCGGGCTAAAATAGGAGCATTAACAATTTTGAAGTGAGTAATCTGTGCAATGCCCTCTAAATCATTTTGATGTCTGTTTCGAGGATGATCTGCTTCAATTAGTAAAAGTCCTCCCTTCATATTTTCATAGATATCCATTGCTTTAAGCGTTGCCCCTGCATCACTGGCTTCTAGTTTAAAGTTAAGATCTTTATAAAGTGGATCAGGTTTGTAACGTAGATAAATATCTCCCTGTCCTGCACGAGCATCCATCTCAAGTTGATTGATATCCCCTGCTTGAGCGATATCAATATAAAATTTTACAGTATTGAATGTTCCTTTATCAGAAACCCTTAAGCGATCTACACTTCCTGATATAATAAGAGGTGTTTCTGTTTTATCGTTTTTGTTTGAATCGGTAGAGCTTTTTAAAGTATCTGTCGCTATATGGTGTCTAGCGTCTAATTTTTTTCCTGCAATTACGATGTTGAGGGCATCGGATTTATCCTTGCGTTTCATATGTTCTAAATCAAGAGATATTATATTATCAGGGAGGCTTATATCAGGAAAATGAACGCGTTGAAGGATAGTCTTATCCTTTGTCTTCTTAAAAATAAGCCGTCCATTTTTTATATGCCCATCATGTAAGGTAATATTTAGATCTGAAACTTCTTCAATGGATCCGTTATTTGCAAAGAGAGTCATTTTTGCGCGGCCTTGCTGCCCAATGGATTTCTTATAATCGAGAGGGGTAAGAAAGAAATCAACAGGAGTCAAGTCTGCGTCGACATCAATTTTTGTTTTTTGGCCAGATTTTTCAATATAAGCTATAGAAAGTGGCATTTCACCAGAAATATACTCATCAACTTCTATCTCAAATTTATGACGAAGAGCCTTGTTAGCGACAAGGCTTGCCTCTATTTTTTGTATAAAGGGTGCATTTTTAAGATCAATATATTTTGTATAGTTAAGATCAACGGGTGTTCCCTGTAATTGTCCCTTTCCCTTGAGTGAGAAAAAACCATCTCTGGCCTCAAGAAGAAGAGGTCCTCCTGAGAGAGACATTCCTTTGACAGCCTCAGGGAAATAAACATCTTCAAGGTTAGCTTGAACCTTTATACGAACATCATCCATATTTAAATCGTG
>JAJFGT010000073.1 GCA_021776015.1 Alphaproteobacteria bacterium | reverse complement strand
ATGAAAAAACAGACGCCTTCCTTAAAGAAATCTATCGTTAAAATTCTCTCATTCTAATTATCTAGGCTCATATCACGTGCAATTTCTGCTGCAAGTGCAGAATCGTTTTCAGCAATATCGTGGGCAAGGCGAGATGGATTACCTTTTATCACAAAACTAAGATCTGAAGTATCGCTAGTTTGTTTAGGACTAAGAGCCAGTGGTCCTGTAAAGACTTTACCAAGGACAGCATTATAAAACTGACTGAATAGACGGTAGTCATTATCTTCTGTCTGGGTCAGTGTGACTTCAAACTTTGGGCGGTCATCCACTATACCATAATCTGCAAATACAGTGTCAACCTGACTCTCAGTCGCAGGAAAAGGACCACTTACGGAGGCATTAGAGGCAGCCGTAAAGTGCATAGCTACTCTTCTTTGAATATAAGTTTTAACAAATTGTATATCTGTGTCTGGATCATATAGAGGGTCTCCTGATTCTTGGAAAAATTCCCATCTAAGATGTCTAGCAAATTCTCGTGATTTTTCTTGTTCTCCGTCTAGCACCCCTTGTGCTTTGCTTGTACCAATGGCACTGAGTATTTCTTTGACCTTCCGATCGGTATTGATTGTCAAAATTAAACTATTTTCTGTATGGCGAAGAGTTACATCGTCATAAATTTTAGTGTCTCCTAAAGGAAGGGTACGTAGTAAAGTCTCTATATGTGTATTTGGGGCTCTATCACCTCTAAAAAACTGACTGCTATTAAGATTATCAATCAGATGCATTGTAGCATGCAGGCCTTCGTTTGAAGCACGTGCAGTGACCCCAAATGTTGCTTCAGAACTGACAAAAGGTATCCCAATAGGCTTCCCTTGAAAGCCATTTTGACGTGTCATCAAAGACCACAAGCTATCAAATATTTCATTTACTTCAGTTATTTTGTTTATTTCATTTGACATGTTTTCTCTATGCTTTTCTGTCTATCTAAAGCTTAAGCTATTATAAAAAGATGCTCCCTATATTGATGCTCCATTTTCTTAACATAAGAGAAAAATTCTGTCAATTGTTTTTGCTTTTTAATGACTTATTCATATCAATGGTATAATGTAAAAAATATGAAGATGTTTTTCTTTTCTTTTTTGATGCTCTCTGTTCTGACATCCAGTTGGATGTGTGGAATGGGCTGTTGCGGACTTTCAACAGCACAGGCAGCAGAAGTATCAGAGATGGTTCCTTGTCATGAGGAGACCCAAGGCAAGAATGATATGAATTCATTGATGTTTATGTCCGACTGTATGAATGTTGATTTAGGGCTTTCATCTGAGAGTGTTCTATTAAAACTTTCTTCCATTCAAATGGATATGGATGTTCCTTCTCAGATTAATCTAGCGTTGTTACAGACTCTTCCCTCTCTGGGCTCAAAGAACGCCCAAGCACCACCTGATATTGGGTTTATTCAAAATACTTTTCCCTCTCTTATTCTCACAACACAGCGTTTTCGCCTGTAAAATATACCTTTTGGGGTGTAGCTTGTCTCTTTGAAGTATAAGCTATGCATTGTTCTTTGTTTTCAAAAAGGTGTTTGTTATGAGAGTTCTTTTTATTTTTACGGTGTCATTATTGTGTATTTTAACACGGGTTGTGTGGGCAGACCCCTTAACTCTTCAAGAGGCCGTCTCGTTGATTGGGGAGACTGATCCTGCCTTGATTCAGATTGAAGCAAAGGCTCAGGCTTTGGATGAAAAAGCAGTTTTTGATTCTCAATTATCTGATCCCAAAGCGTCTGTAGCATTTCAGAATTTTCCCGTTGATAATTTTAGTCGTTCTCGAGAAGGGATGACACAAATTGTGGTTGGGATGTCTCAGGATTTTCCTCGTGGGCAGACACTCCGTTATAAAAGTAAAAGAACAGAGGCGACCGCAGAGAGTGTTCGTGCGCATCGTGAAGATGTTCAGAGAACCATTCAGCAGACAGTAAGACAATCATGGCTCGATGTGTATTATTGGGAACAAGCGGCCCATATGGTCGACCATAGTGAAGTTCTTTTAAAGAAAGTCCTTGAATCCACAAAAATACAATACAGCACAGGACGCCAAAATGCCCAAAATGTGATTGAAGCGGAATTGGAGCTGGGTGTTTTAGAAGATCAGCGGATAGATATTGATAGACAGGTGGCAATGGCGCGTGCAGAGCTTGGTAAATGGATTGGATCTTCTCCTGCACAGCGTGCCTTACCTAAAAAGTTTCCTGATTTACCGTCTGTTCTTTCTTACGAAGAGATTGAAAATATGTTGGTCACTCATCCAAAGGTGAAAATGAGTGATACAATGATCAAGGCAGGGAAACACGATATACAAATTGCTGAAGAACAATATAAACCAGGTTTTGGTGTGGGTGTGAATTACGGGCACCGAGATGGACAGCTCTCAGATGGAGACAATCGTCCTGATTTTTTAACCGCTAAAGTGAGTTTTGATATTCCTCTTTTTACAGGAAAGAGACAGGATAAAAATCTTGCAGCTCAAAATTATGCTCTGAGTGCCGCCCAGTCTCAGAAGGATGAAACCCTCCGAAATCTCAAAACAACATTAGAGATTGAACATACAAATTGGAAACATTTTGATAAACGTCTTCAGCATTATAATGCCTCTGTTGTGAAACAGGCGGAAGAAAACTTTGATGCCAATTTGAGAGCCTATCAAGAAGACAGAACTGATTTTTCTTCTTTAATTCGAGCACAAGTGAAAGTGTTGGATACAAAACTTAAGGAGGTGAAACTCAAAACGGAAAAAGCAAAAGCACAAGCGCGTCTGTTGTACCTACAAGGGGAAGAGGCATGAAAAATTTTCTAATCACACTGTTAGTTGTGGCCATAGGCGTTATAGCGACGGTTTTATTCGATTTTCATCCGTTTGCAGATAAGGGGATGTCTCAACAAAAAACAATAAGTGCTGAAGGTAAGGTTGCATATTGGGTGGCACCGATGGATTCTAACTATCGTCGTGATGAGGCTGGAAAATCACCAATGGGAATGGATTTAGTCCCTGTCTATGAGAATGAAGCGAATGGATCAATGAGCGAGGATACAAATTTTGTAAAATTATCCCCATCCGTCATTCATAATTTTGGAGTGAGAACAGCAAAGGTTGAACGTGGAACATTTCGGTCACAAATTAAAGCAGTCGGCTATATAGACTATGATGAAAGCCAAATTGTTCATGTGCATTTACGCGCAGAAGGCTGGATTGAAAAGCTGTATGTGAATTCTGTAGGGGAGCGTGTTAAAAAGGGAGATCTTCTCTTTGAGGTTTATTCTCCAACTCTAGTGAATGCACAAAGTGATTATTTGAATGCGCTTCGTATGGGGCGCGCTGATATTATAGACGCATCAAAAGATCGCTTATTGGCGCTTGATATTTCAGAGAGTTTGATTAAAGACCTTCGTAAAACGCGTAAAGTAAACCAGTATGTAAAAATCTACGCACCACAAGATGGGGTTGTTTCGGCATTGAATGCTCCTGAGGGGATGTTTGTAACACCTAAAATGACAACATTGTCTTTGGCAGATTTATCCTCTGTATGGCTTTTGGCAGATGTCTTTGAATCACAGGCAGGAGGCGTTGTAGAAGGATTGCCTGTTCAGATGAATCTCTCTTATGAGCCGGCACGATCTTGGGAGGGACAAATCTCTTACGTTTATCCTCAAATTGAACCCCAAACACGAACGCTTAAAATACGTTTAGAGTTTGAAAATGTAGATGAAGTTCTAAAACCTGGAATGTATGCCAACGTTACAATCTTAAGTCCAGAAAAATTAAACACATTAAGCATACCCAAAGAGGCCCTTATCCGTACAGGGGACTCCGAACGCGTTATTCTGGCATTAGGTGAGGGACGTTTCCAACCTGCCGTTGTAACAGAGGGGAGTGAGGCCAATGGTCGTATTGAAATTTTAAGAGGTCTTAAGGAAGGTGAGGATATTGTAGTCTCAGCACAGTTTCTGATTGATTCAGAGGCCAGTTTTAAGGGGGCTACATTGCGTATGGCGCCTGAAGAAAGAGAGATGCAATGATACATCGTATTATCCAAGCCTCCATTGAAAATCGTATTTTTGTCCTTCTTATTGCTTTATTTCTTGTAGGGTGGGGATGTGTTTCAGTCAAGAATACACCCTTGGATGCTATCCCTGATCTTTCAGACGTACAGGTCATTATAAAGACAAACTATCCAGGACAAGCCCCTCAGGTCGTTGAGGATCAGGTGACCTATCCTCTTACAACGGCTATGTTGGCTGTTCCCAAAGCTGTGAATGTTCGAGGCTATTCTTTCTTTGGAGATTCTTACGTTTATATCATTTTTGAAGATGGCACAGATCTATATTGGGCCCGCTCAAGAGTGCTAGAGTATTTAAGCCAAGTGACACCAACTTTACCCAAAAGTGCTCAGCCTGCTCTTGGCCCTGATGCAACAGGTGTGGGATGGATCTATGAGTATGCGCTGGTTGATAAAACAGGACAGCATGATATTTCTCAATTACGAGCTATTCAGGACTGGTTTTTAAAATTTGAATTGCAAACGGTTTCTGGTGTTTCAGAAGTGGCCACGATCGGTGGAATGGTTAAACAATACCAAGTCGTTGTCGATCCTGATCGCTTGCGTGCCTACAATATCCCTCTTCAAAAAATTCACATGGCCATTCAGAATGCTAATTTAGAAGTTGGTGGGTCTGTCATTGAAATGGCCGAAGCCGAATACATGGTAAGATCTGGGGGGTATATTAAAAGTATTGAAGACCTTGAGGTTATTCCATTGGGAACTTCTCCAACGGGAACACCCTTGTTACTAGGAGATATTGCTGACATTTCTATTGGGCCACAAATGCGGCGAGGTATTGCCGAATTAGATGGTCAAGGAGAAGTCGTCGGAGGGGTTATTATTATGCGCTGGGGTGAGAATGCCCTTAAAACCATTGATGCCGTCAAAGAAAAATTGAAAGCTCTTCAGGCAGGACTGCCTGAAAATGTAGAAATTGTTGAGACGTATGATCGTTCCTCTTTGATTGAACGTGCGGTAAAAACGCTGAGAGAAAAACTGTTAGAAGAATTTTTGGTTGTTGTTCTCATTTGTGCCATCTTTTTGTTTCATTTTCGTTCCGCTTTGGTTGTTCTCTTTAGTCTTCCTCTCGGAATATTAATGGCCTTTATTGTGATGCAAGCACAGGGCATTAATGCCAATATTATGTCTCTTGGAGGGATTGCTATTGCCATTGGGGCAATGGTTGATGCCAGCATTGTTATGATAGAAAACTTTCATAAACATATAGAAAGGCATGGATTAACAAAGGAAAATAGATGGACTCTGGTCGCAAATTCCGCAAAGGAAGTCGGGGCACCTCTCTTTTTCTCATTACTAATTATTACCTTGAGCTTTTTGCCTGTTTTTACATTGCAAGCCCAAGAGGGGCGTATGTTTGCACCGTTGGCCTATACAAAGACTTATGCCATGGCAGCCGCGGCTTTATTATCCATTACGCTGATCCCTGTTCTGATGGGGTATTTTATTCGAGGAAGAATAACTCCAGAGCAGAAAAATCCTGTAAATCGTTCTCTTGTTTCTCTTTATCGTCCTTTTCTTGGCTTAGCCATGAAATTCCCTAAAATTATAATCCTTTTCGCCGTTATAATGGCTTTAACAACACTTTACCCATTATCTAAAATTGGCCATGAGTTTATGCCAGAACTTGATGAAGGTGATTTACTGTATATGCCCAGTGCTTTCCCAGGGATTTCCATTGGTAAGGCACAAGAGGTTTTACAACAAACAGATCGTTTGATTAAAACTATTCCTGAAGTAAAAAGTGTTTTTGGTAAGGTCGGGCGCGCTGAAACAGCGACAGATCCAGCGCCTTTAACCATGATTGAAACAACAATCCAATTGAAGCCTCGTGAAGAGTGGCGAAAGGGTGTGACAATGGAGAGCTTAAAAGCTGAGCTCAATGATCTTGTGAAGGTTCCAGGGATGAGTAATGTCTGGATTATGCCGATTAAAAATCGTTTGGATATGCTTGCCACAGGTATTAAGACCCCCGTGGGTATTAAAATAGCAGGGCCTAATTTGGATGTTATTGCGGAGATTGGAGAGAAAATCGAAAAAATCTTGCAGCCTGTAGACGGAACAGCCTCTGTTTATGCTGAACGTGTTGTGAGTGGACGTTTTATTGATGTTGAAATAAATCGAAAAGCAGCCGCTCGTTTTAATCTTAATGTCTCTGATATTCAAAATATTATCCGTACAGCTGTAGGAGGGATGAATGTAACTCAAACAGTAGAAGGAGTAGAGCGTTACCCCGTGAATTTAAGGTATCCTCGAGATGTCAGAGACAGTGCAGAAAAGCTTAAGCTTCTCCCCGTTATTACGCCAACAGGGGCTCATATTGCATTGGGAGATGTTACCAGTATTGAGATCAATAGTGGCCCCGGTATGATCCGTTCTGAAAATGCCCGACTGAATGGTTGGATTTATGTTGATATTAAAGATCGTGACATAGGCTCTTATGTGGAGGACGCTAAAAAAATAGTAGAGAGAGAGCTAGATCTTCCGTCTGGATATTCCATTACGTGGGCAGGGCAATTTGAATTTATGGAACGGACACGAGAGCATATGAAAATTGTCATTCCTATTACGTTAGGCATTATCATTCTCCTCCTCTATTTGAGTTTTCGTCATTTTGGAGAAGTCCTGATTATTATGGGCTCGTTGCCTATGGCATTGATAGGAGGCATTTGGTTCCTATATTTCTTGGATTATAATTTTTCTGTTGCTGTGTCTGTAGGGTTTATTGCTTTGGCGGGGGTTACAGTTGAGATTGGAGTTTTACTACTTGTCTATCTAAATCAAGCTCTCAAACGTAAAATAGAGTTGGCAGACTCTGAAAGTCGTTCTTTGACACCAACGGATTTGAATGAGGCTGTGATAGAAGGGGCATTACTCCGTATTCGTCCAATTTTGATGACGGTGAGTTCAACAATTGTAGCCCTTTTGATCGTGATGTGGGGCGAGGGGACAGGTTCAGAAGTGATGAGCCGAATTGCGGCTCCCATGGTGGGGGGAATGGTAAGTGCAACGCTTCTCATTCTTATTGTTATCCCCGCTATTTTTATCCTATGGAAACGAACAAATTTACAATTTTCAATCAATAAAATTTGACGATCATTATTTATTATGATAAATCCGCTTTAGTTTGTTTTTCGTAAATTAAAAAAGATAGCATGATCATAATGATAGAAGAAGCTCAAGAAGAAGATTATTCTATTCTTTTTAATGCAATTTCGAGTGGAAATGTAGAAAGTGTACGTCGATCACTGTTGCCAATTATTAGAAAATATGAATCAAATCAAGAAGATGAAGAGAGGGAGTCTCTTATAAAAGAAGTTATCAATACTGTCCCAGCAGATGCACAACATACGTTGACGTCTATGATTTGGGGCGCTACGAAGCAAGGCACGAATTTAAGTAAATATCTTCAACAAAAAATGTTTGATACAATTAATTTTTTGCCTAAAGAGAAACAGCATATCGTAGCTTTTAATATTTGGAGGACTGACTTTGGAGAGTTTTCATTGAAAGAACAGGCCTCTCAAAAAATATTTTCTCTTATCGCGGACTCTCCTAAGGATCAACAATATCGTATGGCAATGGATATTTTGGAAGGAATGTCTGGAGGGGTTGATTTAATAGGGGGTTGTTTTATATCCAATGCGTTGGAGGCTATTGATTTTTTACCTGAACATGAACGATATGAGGCGACATTTTCTATCATGCAAATGTTTTCCGCAGATGATCCACGAAAACAAGATGTGTGGGATCAAGCCTATCATGCTATTGATCTTTTACCTCAGCCGCCTCAGCAATATTATGCTCTTCTTGATCTGTGTGAAAGTATATTTGAAGAGACTCCTTTAACTTTGAAAGCAAAAGACCGTTTAAGGGACATTAATCCAACTTTAAAAGGTCCTATGAATTATAAGACCTTTATGGAACAAATTCAGAAATTATCATATATATAATCTGTATGTGTTTTTGTAACTTAGAAAGTAGAAAAATCAATGAGTAAGCCAAATACACACTATTCAATCCTTTTTAATGCGATTTCGAGTGAGAATCTACAAAATGTTATTTATGCCCTTGAGCCAACATTAAAAGCGTATAGAGAAATTCCTACAGAAGAGCGTAAAAACATAGTTCTTGAGACAATAGATGCTGTACTCCTTTCTCAGCGCTATCCCCTAGCCGTTTATGTTTGGGAAAATATATTTCCGGAACTTCCTTTGGCTGAAAAAGTTCTAAGAAAAGCCTTTGATGCTATTGATCGCTTGCCTTTAAATGAAAAACCTCTCGCAGTATTCAATCTTTGGAAGGCAAAACCTGATAGTCAATTACCAGATGTAGAAATATTCAAAAAACTCTTTACTGCTCTTGATGAGATGCCTAAAGAGCAACTCTATGGTATGGCTATGGATATTTGGGAAGAATCCCCTAGTTTTTTTGGTGTATTAGAGGATCGGCTATTAGAAAAAGCTTTGAAGGGTATTGATGCTTTACCTAAAGAAGAGCACTACCATGCCGCATCTAAGATTGTATCACGCTCCGATGACGGGAGTCCTCATAGAGGCACTGCCTTAGAAAAAGCCTTTGATTCTGTTGAGTATATACCTGAAAGTCAGCAATATTATGCACTTGTCAATCTCTGTGAATGGATGCCTAAAGGGCACCCTTTGAAAGCGCCGGCTGAAATACGTCGAGATGCAATGGCACCAGAGGATGTGAAGGCTCCTATGGATGCCAGTGCCTTTACCCAACGACTTCAAGCTCTAATAAATATATAATCTACTTTAACTATACCCCTAAAATGCTTTTTGCCAACCGACTGTAAGTATCAAATCACGTTCAAGTTGTGGGCCATTAAGGTCTTGATAGATCGGTGCTATTACTTCAAAGGCAAGGCGGTGGTCTTTCAAGAAGCCTTCCTGTTTAAATGCATAGTTTGCACCTAGTCCAAGACTCATACGATCTCCACCATAATTATCAGGGTCAGCAGTTTGTACTGGCGCAAGGATACTGCTATCAATACCATCTATGCTATCCTCTGTTTCGGCGGTTATCCTTAATGAGGTGCTGAGATTTCTTTTCCAATCATAACTTCCCCATGCTGTGACTTCATGCTTGTCACCCCATGTATAGTCTTCACTGTTTTCTCCGATGTGAAAAACACTACTATATTGAGCGCCCCATCCCATTGCTCCAGCCTGCCCAACATATGTGATTGTTGGTTCAATATCATAAGTTCCCGTTCCAAGTTGCATTGCATAGGGAAGGCGTAATGTTGGTCTCATACCATTGGGAGCAAGCACATCGTCATCCTCATCAATTGACCCTGTCGGTAGACTTAAACCAGCCTTGATGTTTAAAGCATGCGTATCATCTTTATAAATACCAAAAAGGGCTCCAATTTTTGCATCTCCCCAACCGCTGCTCTTGGTGTTAAATTCTCCAAGAACACTTGTTCCTGAGCCACCTTGAAATGTTCGATGATCCATATCTTTTGAGATATGATTGAGCATTCCCATCAGAGTGACCCAATCGGTTGGCGCAAACATAGCACCCAGCATATGCATGTCCATACGCATTTGTGTTGGGACAACTCGAAGTGTTGCTGGTTGTCCGGCAGTCCCTGAAAAACGGTTAGAAACTGTCGTTGCAATTGTCTCTGGAGAGATGTTTTTTGAACCATTTTTGTTTCCTTCCATATTCATATGCATATAGCGATAGGAAAGCATCCATTCACCTTGTTTGTGAATATGATCACTCATAACACCTATTGGGGCATGAGATGATGCTTGTGTAATAGATGTTCCACCATGGTCATGGTTACCACGAAGGCTTATTTCATTTGCGATTGCAGATGTAGAAAGTGCGCTGATCATACCAGCCATTATAAGAAATTTTGTCATTTTTTCCTCTTTAATAGGTCAATTGTTTAAGTCTTGTCTTTATTTTGCTTTAAACAATGTAAGGAGGCGCACGTGCAGAGAATGAGTATGAAATGTTCTGTAGAATAACATGATTATTATACTTAGCATTAGAGTGGCCTTGAGCAAGCAGGTTTCTATCAATATAGGTGCGATTGTCAGATATGGCATATTGCCCCACATATGCAGAAAAAGCACATAAATCACCA
>JAJFGT010000072.1 GCA_021776015.1 Alphaproteobacteria bacterium | reverse complement strand
TTCATTTAAAACCTTAAATCAAATTTTGTTGGGAAGTTTTTTCATCACTCGTTTGGGGATGGTGATGCTTAATGTTATTTTTGACCCCCTTCATGTCTTGCGAGCACCTCAAAATATTGACATTTACGATAGACAGGCTCGTTTTGGGCATGCAGGTATTGTTCGTCATATTAAAACACAAGATATTTTTGTGGGATCCTCTGTTTTTCAGGATTTAAGAGAAAATATATATACAGAGATGACTGGACGAGAGATGACTCGTATTCCTATTCCTGGAGCCAGTCCTATAGAACTTTATGAAGTTCTTGATACAGCGCTGCTGAATAAAAAAATTAAACGTGTTGTCATTGGAATGGATTTTTTTGTATGGGGAAAGGATGCTCAGGAGGCTAAATGGGAGTCTTTTCCTCAGTATCTTTATAGTGATAGTCTCTTTGTAAAAGCTCGTTATATTTCTTCATTTCAAACTTTTACTCGGTTACTTCGTTTATTTCCCGACATGTATTTTTTTGAAGGAAAAAATCGTACAGAAGAAACACGTTATCGTGCACAATATGATCATGAACAAGGTCAGAAAGAAGTTTTTATTCATGCGTGTAAAATTGCAGATAAGAAAAAACTTCAAATTGAAGCGCTGAGCTTTGTGAATGCACAAAAAAATATAGAAATTTATATTAACAAACTCTTGGAAGAACATTCTGATGTTGAGTTTGTTTTTCTATTACCAACGTATTCCTTGCTTGAATATGCCCAATATGATGAATTTAGAAAGCTTGATGATTTTATAAAATTTCGTGAATTTATAGGAACATTAGTAAAAAATGATCAAAATGAGCGTCTCTATAATGTTGATGCTCAAATTGATGCTAATATTATAAGTAATCTTGATCTGTTTTATGACGCTGTGCATGGTGGACAGCAGGTTCTTGATTTAATGTATGAGAAACCTTTTGTCTCTTCTGCAAAAATTTCTATAAATTCTAAAGAATTGCGTCGTCTGACACATCAGGATGGTAAAACTCTCTATAAGAACATGCAGGAAAGTTGTCTCCATCCTCTATCAAAAATACCTCTGTCAGAAATTAAAATATAGAAATTCACTCTTAAAAAACTGAACAAGAAGAAGGCTTCCCCAGCACATACCTCCTAGTATGATAGGCGTTAAAGGGTGGAGAGGCATTCGTTTGAAAAAAGAGAGTCTTTCAGAAGAGGGGATCTCACTGTCCAGTGTTTGTTGTTTGTTGTTCCATCCCATAATCCATTGATGTGTGTTTGGAAGAATAAGACAGATGAGAATTCCTCCCAATAAGGTTGAGAGTAGAAGGAGTGTTTGAGGGTCATGAGGGATTGAAAAGGAGGAGAGGTTCAACATACCGCTCCAAATGGTTAGAGCCATGTCAATGCTCTCTGAACGGAACAGAACCCATGCAAAAACGACAGCCATAAAGGTTAGAAACCACGCTATAATTTTTGGAATAGGGGGGAGATTGAATTTATTTCGAAGACCAAGCCATCCATGGTTTATAATGAGATAGATTCCATGTAATCCTCCCCATAGAATAAATGTCCACCCCGCCCCATGCCATAAGCCACCAAGGAGCATGACAATCATTAGGTTGATATAGAGTCTAGATTTACCGGCTCTATTGCCCCCTAATGGAATATAGAGGTAATTGCGCAAGAAGTCTGAGAGGGTGATATGCCATCTCTTCCAAAAATCAGATATGCTTAAGGATTTATAGGGAGAATAAAAATTAAGAGGAAGGGTGATTCCAAATAACAGAGCCAAACCAATAGCCATGTCAGAGTAGGCTGAGAAGTCAAAATAGAGCTGGAATGTATAAGCTAAGGCCGCTGACCATGCATCTATAAAGAGAATCTCTGTGCCTGTGCCCGCTTGTGTAAAAAGAGGTGTTGCAAACTGTCCAAATGTATCAGCAATGGCAACCTTCTTAAATAAACCAATGATAAAATAACTTAACCCTAAAAAGATCATCCGTTGATCAAGTTTAAAATTATTTGTATGGAATTGTGGAAGAACATGTTTTTGTTGGACAATGGGGCCTGCAATAAGTTGAGGGAAAAAGCTTACAAAAAGGGTGTATTCTGAAAAAGAATGAGCAACTGTTTCTTTTCTATAGGTGTCAACGAGATAAGCAATTTGTTGGAATGTAAAAAAGGATATGCCTAAGGGAAGAATAGTGCTTGTGAAGTCAAAGGCAGGGCTATCAGTGGCGACAGCCATGGATAGAAAAAATCCAGAATATTTATAATAAGCAATAAGAAGAAGATTTAAGGTGATCCCGAATGTAAGAATCACCTTACCACTTTTTTGATGGTTTCTTTGTGCAATAAGCTTTCCGAGTCCAAAGTTCACAAGAATTGAACCTAGAAGAATAGGAAAATATACAGGAATCCAGTAGCTATAAAAAACCCATGATGCTAGGATTAACCAGCCAATAACAAGTGACCTATTTTTACTTAGCAATATAAATCCAAGTAATGTAACAGGCAGAAATAAAAAGATAAAAATGTAAGAGGTAAATAACATGAGCTCTCTATTTTACATGAAGAAGGGAGAGAGAAAAGAAGTTTATTTTGCCTATTTGCAGGTCATTTTTCTAAATAATTCAAAAAAGTTAATTTCTCACTTGACGAGAGGGCTCTTAATAACATAGTATCCGTTCGAATTTAAGATTCGGATGAGCTGGTCGTGGCAATTGCCAAACACAGTTTGAGTGTTAGAGTTTTGAGACCGCAACAACGATAGTGTGGTCTTTTAGACGTTTAATCAACTTATCCATTAAGTTAATTGGTTAATAAGTATAACGAACAGAAAAGGGCGGCACTATGCCAACAATACAACAGCTCATAAGAAAACCTCGTGCAATTGGTGGTAAAAAAGCCATGAAGACAAAGAAGAATCGTGCTTTAAAATCAAATCCACAGGTTCGAGGTGTATGTACACGTGTTTATACGACGACCCCTAAAAAACCAAACTCTGCTTTGCGTAAGGTTGCAAAAGTACGTTTGACAACAGGGTTTGAGGTTATTTGTTATATCCCAGGTGAGGGACATAATCTTCAAGAGCACTCTGTTGTACTTGTTCAAGGTGGACGTGTGAAGGATTTACCAGGGGTGCGCTACCGTGTTATTCGTGGAGCGTTGGATACACAAGGTGTTAAGGATCGTAAACAGTCTCGTTCACGATATGGAGCGAAAACACCGAAGTAATTGCAGGGAAGTATGTCTGCGTTGTTATAGTTAAAAAATTAAGGGATAAAGAATATGCCAAGACGTCATGGAGCAGAAAAGAGGAAGATCTTACCAGATCCACGGTTTGGAGACTTAGTATTATCTAAGTTTGTGAATAATCTTATGTTGGATGGTAAAAAGTCCGTTGCAGAGCGCATTGTTTACGGTGCTTTGGAATCTGTGACGGATAAAAAAGCAGCAAATGATCTTGAAGTTGATTCTAACCTTCTTTCTAAAAATGAAGGCTTAGCTGTTTTTCATCTGGCATTAGATAAGGTCAAGCCTAAAGTTGAGGTTAAATCTCGTCGTGTTGGTGGTGCAACTTATCAGGTTCCTGTTGAAGTGCGTACAGATCGAGCATTGGCATTGGCGATGCGTTGGTTAATTGACGGAGCGCGTAAAAGAAGTGAACGTACAATGAAAGATCGTTTGGCAGCTGAGATATTAGATGCTGCAAATGATCGTGGATCAGCAGTTAAGAAGCGTGATGAAACGCATAAAATGGCGGAAGCAAATAAAGCATTTGCTCATTATCGTTGGTAATATAGTGAATGTTTGTATGTAAGGAATAAAGAGTAATGGCAAGATCACATCCTATTGATAGATACAGAAACTTCGGTATCATGGCGCATATTGATGCGGGTAAAACAACGACAACTGAGCGTGTTCTGTTTTATTCAGGTAAGTCTCATAAAATTGGTGAGGTGCATGACGGTGCCGCAACGATGGATTGGATGGAGCAAGAGCAAGAGCGTGGAATTACCATTACATCTGCTGCAACAACAACATTTTGGGAAGGCCCTACTCATGGAACAGCCCCAGGTGAACAGTTTCGTCTAAATATTATTGATACACCAGGTCACGTTGATTTCACAATTGAAGTTGAGCGGTCTTTACGTGTTCTTGATGGCGCGATTGCTGTGTTTGATGCAAATGCGGGTGTTGAGCCACAGACTGAAACAGTATGGCGTCAAGCTGATAAGTATGATGTGCCTCGTATGTGTTTCGTGAATAAAATGGATAAAATCGGCGCAGACTTCTATAATACTGTTGATATGATTGTAAGTCGTTTGGGTGCAGTGCCTCTTGTAATACAACTTCCTATTGGAGCTGAGAATGACTTCGCTGGTGTTGTTGATCTTGTTAAAATGAAGGCGATTGTCTGGGATGCTGAAACACTCGGAGCAGCCTTTCATGAAGAAGAAATTCCAGCTGATTTAGCGGATAAAGCGGCTGAGTTTCGTGAAAAGTTAATTGAGCGTGCTGTTGATCAAGATGATGCGGCAATGGAAGCGTACCTTGAAGGACGTGAGCCTGATGAAGCAACATTGAAAGCGTGTATTCGTAAGGGAACGATTGCAAGTGATTTTGTACCTGTGATTTGTGGATCTGCTTTTAAAAATAAAGGTGTTCAACCAATGTTGGATGCTGTTGTTGATTTCTTGCCTTCTCCTATCGATATTGGTGCAATGACAGGTAAGAGGCTTGATAGCGATGAGGATGAAATACGTGAGCCTTCTGATGAAGAACCATTTTCTGCGCTTGCTTTTAAGATTATGAATGACCCATTCGTTGGTTCTTTGACATTTGCTCGTATTTATTCAGGAGTGGTTGAGTCTGGATCTTACTGTCAAAACTCAGTGAAAGATAAGCGGGAACGTGTGGGGCGTATGCTTTTGATGCATTCCAATAACCGTGAAGAAATTAAAGAAGCCCGTGCTGGTGATATTGTGGCTTTTGTTGGTTTGAAAGCAACAACTACAGGGGATACTTTGTGTGCGGCTGATAAGCCAGTTGTTCTTGAGCGTATGGAATTTCCTGATCCTGTTATTGAGATTGCTGTCGAGCCAAAAACAAAGGCTGACCAAGAAAAAATGTCAACAGCTCTTCAAAGACTAGCAGCTGAAGATCCTTCTTTCCGTGTATCGGTGGATCATGAGTCAGGTCAGACAATTATTAAAGGAATGGGTGAGCTTCACTTAGATATTCTTGTGGATCGTATGAAGCGTGAATTTAAAGTTGAGGCTAATATTGGTGCGCCTCAGGTCGCTTATCGTGAGACAATTACAAAAGAATTTGAACTGGATTATACACACAAAAAACAATCAGGTGGATCAGGTCAATTTGCACGTATTATATTGACATTTAAGCCAGCTGAAACAGGAACTGGGTTTACGTTTACAAATACTGTTGTCGGGGGTAACGTTCCTAAAGAATACATCCCTGGTGTAGAAAAAGGTTTAAAACAGGCAAAAGAAACAGGTGTTATTGCAGGTTTCCCAGTTGTTGATTTTGAAGTTAACTTGTCTGATGGAGCTTATCATGATGTTGACTCTTCTGTGATGGCATTTGAAATTGCGGCACGAGCAGCTTTCCGTGAAGCAATGGGTAAAGCAGGGCCACAGCTTCTTGAGCCGATGATGAGTGTAGAAGTTGTAACCCCTGAAGATTATATGGGAGACATCATTGGTGATTTGAACTCACGTCGTGGTCAAATCAGTGATATGAGTGATCGTGGAAATGCAAAAGTGATTACAGCCTTAGTGCCTTTGGCCAATATGTTTGGTTATATCAATACATTGCGTTCCATGTCACAAGGGCGTGCTCAGTACACAATGATTTTTGATCATTATGAAGCTGTTCCTCAGGCCGTAGCCAACGAAGTTAAAGAAAAATTAGGCGCATAGATTAAGTATAAAAATAAAGTTTTAAGTGATATAAAAAGGAGAAGAAAAGATGTCTAAAGAAAAATTTGAACGTAATAAGCCACATGCAAATATCGGAACAATTGGTCACGTTGATCATGGGAAGACGACATTAACGGCCGCGATCACAAAATATTATAGTAAGAATTTTAAAGCATATGATGAAATCGATGGTGCTCCTGAAGAACGTGAACGTGGTATCACTATTGCGACAGCTCATGTTGACTGCCCAGGACACGCAGATTATGTGAAAAACATGATTACTGGTGCTGCACAAATGGATGGTGCTATTTTGGTTGTGAATGCTGCTGATGGACCAATGCCACAAACACGTGAACATATTTTGCTAGCACGTCAAGTGGGTGTACCTTCTTTGGTTGTT
>JAJFGT010000071.1 GCA_021776015.1 Alphaproteobacteria bacterium | reverse complement strand
GCTAGAGATTCTTCGTTATGTAATAAAAAGCAAAGAGAGATAAAAGATGAAAAGTCTTTTTCTAAAGCTTTTATGGTAGAGGGTGGAGATCCAAGTCGTTTAGCTCAATTTACTGATTGAGGAGTCATTGCCGAAGGAATGTCAAAAAGAGTTCGTCATATTTCGTATTCTAAAATTATAGAGAGCTTAGAATCTGTTGCTGAGCCATTTAATAATACATCTCTTCCATCATCTAAAACTTCACCACAGATTCTACAAGGACTAACACTACAGAGTCATGAAACCTCTCCTTATAATTACATTCCATTTGGAGGGGGAATCCTATTAGCAGCTGCCTTTGGATGGTCTAATAAACGAAGAGCAAAGAAATCTGCTGATTTTGAAGTCTCTGAATGGAAAAAAGATGTAGGGATTGATGATGTCTCCCTTGATTCTAAACCAGTTTGAAATAATTGAATAAAAGAGAAAAACACTATGCCATTATGGACAAAAAATCATAAAAATTATGCTGAAGCATTGGCGGGAGATGACTCTTTTAAAGAAGATAATCCTGGGTGCGGATGGATTGATTCTTATCCGTCATCTGTGTTTATGGAAAATAATACTTTTAGTTTGACGGCAAAAGATATTGCAACGATGACTGGAGATCATGGAAGTAAACTTTATAGGCTTGATAAGGTTCTTGATGCGTACCCAAAAGAAAAAGTGGATTCTAAGATTCTTGGAAGATATATAGGCTCATTTTCAGCTGCTATGCTTTTGACAACTCTATTGCAAATAGGTGTTACAGTTTCTTCTCTTGGGCCTAATGAAATAAGGGATAGTTCTCAAGGTGTCTATGTCTTGCATACACGAGGAACAGTAGAGACCCCATCTCTTCTTTTGATTAATCAGAAAAATGAAGTGAGTGTTTTGGATTGCACATTTATAGCAAAAGATCAAAGTTCGCCAGAGGCTACATGTACAATGGTGTCTCCCGAAGAGGCTCTTGCTGTTAAAGATCAAGAGTTAGTCTATTATAAAGTCCCATTTGATAAAATTAACCCCTCTTATCAAAGTCTTTGTAACCCTACCCATATAGAGGAACATAAGTTAGAGGATACTACGTGTCGTAATCTAGAAAATATAAAAGTAGAACATCCTTTTATTCCTCAAATGACTCTTTCTAGAGTCTCTCGTGTTTTTCAGGGAGAAAACGGCGCCTCTCGTAGTGCAAATTTTTCTTCTCCATTAAGTTATTATTCTCCCTTTGAATCAAGAGTACGAGAATTTCAAGATCATAGCTTGTTTCAAAAAATGAATGAATTAGAGAAAGTAAAGAATAGCTATGACCCTCAAGCTTTAAAAGCACCGGAAAATTCCCATGTTTTAGTGAGTAAAATGGCTTTGATGCCCTATGCTACCTCTTTTGTCGATTTACTACCGACACTAGGATCGCTGGGGCTGGCAGCTGCTTTTTATTTCTCTGCTGCGCGCCGAACAAGAAATAAAGCCCAAGATAAAGTTAGTAAATTTAAGGAAGATATTGGTTTTAATCAGGCTTTCAGGAATGTCTAAGGAACTGGTTACTTTTAACTAAAATAGAAAGAGAAAATACCATGTCATTATGTAGAAGACAGCATAACACGTATGAAGATGCGTTAGCCGGAGATGTGTATGTTCAAGCAACATATTCCGATAAGGCAATTTCGCGTTACCCCTCTATAGCATTTATAGAGGATGGTCCCTTGCGTTTGACCGCAAAAGATATCACCAAGATGAATAAAAAGAATAGAAATAGGCTTTGGATGGTGGATAGGGCTCTTAACGAATATCCAGAGAAAGAGGTGGAGTCTAATTCTTTTCGCAGAGTCGCTGTTTCAGCTGTGATTTCTGGGGTGCTTATTGGTGTATTAGGAACAGGACTTGCAAACTATGTTTTGGGGCCTAATGAAGTAAGGGAGACTCCTCAAAGTTCTCATATACTGCATACACGAGGAACAGCAGACAACCCATCTATTCTTTTGGTTAATAATAAAAATGAAGCAAGTATCTTAGATTGTACATTTACGACAGCAAGAGAACAATCTTCGCCAGCAGCTGTATGTACAATGGTGTCTCCTGATGAGGCTCTTACCATTAGAGATGAAGAGTTGGCATATCATAAAGTACCCTTTGATAAAATTAGATCATATTATCAAGAATTTTGCGACCCCGCCTTTACAGAGGAATATAATTTAAGAAATCCTGCGTGTAACAATAATCTAGGAAATATAATAGTAGAGCATCCTTCTGAAATAACTCTTTCTAAGGCCTCTCGTGTTTTTCAGGGAGATGAAGGTGCTTCTCGTGTCGTAAATTTTTCTACGCCTCAAAGAAAAAAACCTCTTAAATATCCTGCTTTATCTAAAACAGTCAGTGATTTAGAAAATGTAACAAACGCCTACGATCCTCACTCTTTGAAAGCACCAAAAACTTCCCATACTCTAGTCGATGGGATGGCATTTAGTTCATATGTATCCTCTTTCTCGGATATATTACCATTAATAGGAGCGGGAGGCCTTGTATATCTTTTTACTTCGTTCGCCTCGCGTCGAACAAAGAATAAAGCACAAGAGAAAGTTGATAACTTTAAAAAGGAAATAGGCCTTGATGTGGTTTTAAATAATGAATCATGAGTCATCATAATTTTAACAAAAACAGAAAGAAAAACTATGTTGTTTTTTAAGAAAGAAAAAGAGCGCCCCTATAGTACTTATGCCGGGGCTAAAGAATATACTAAACCTGGATTGCATTTAAAGCTTAATGGTTTTTCTCCAGTTATTGATTTCATTGAGCAACACCCTCTGGCATTAACAAAAGAGGATGTTCTGGCAATGAATGACACGTATGAGCTTTATACCTTAAAAAATAGCCTGAATGATTACCCAAATAAAAAAGTAAAGGCGGCGTGGCCTATAAACGTTCTTGCTGCCGTCATTGCCTCTGGAGTTGCTACTTTTGGAATGAACGCTTTAACTGCGCCTGTGGCTCCTAATGAATTAGCCGACTACTCTGTGAGCTCCCATGTTCTCCAGACTCAAAAAGCGATAGGAAATCCATCTTTCATCACTTTTAATTCAGAAAATAAAAATCAGTATAGCGTGTGGAGATGTGAATCGGGAACAGGAGATACGCTTTGCAAGATTGTACCAACAACAGAGGCCGCACAAATGAAAGAAGCTGAACAGGTGCATTTTACAACTCTTTATAAAAATGTGATGGGGGAGTATAAAAGCCTTTGCCAAACATTGAATTCAGCCTCTTCTAACTCTAATATTTGTAATCA